>NZ_JBEOVJ010000005.1:0-206611 GCF_040295435.1 Streptomyces sp. NPDC002809 | reverse complement strand
GTCCCCCCCCCCAACCCCCCCCCCGACTCTCTCCGCCCACCCCCCCCCCCCCCCCCGCCCCCCCCCCCCCCGCCCCCCCCCCCCCCCCCCCGCCGCCCCCCCCCGGCGTTCGCCGTTCCCGGAGCTCCGACCCCGTAACCCCGCTCCCCGATCACCGCAAGGGCTTGATCCGCGTCCCTTCCATCGAACCGGTGACAGCACAGGTGAGTTCCCCCACAACGACACTCCCCAGAGGAGCGACCAGCTCTTTCGCGCCTTACGCTCAACAAACCGCTCCACGAACCGCACGAACCCTCCCCGTTCCCACGTCTCGGAGGTTCACGCTCCATGAAGCTCACCGTCGTCGGCTGCTCCGGCTCGTTCCCGTCCGCGGGATCGGCATGCTCGAGCTACCTCGTAGAGGCCGACGGCTTCAGGCTGCTCCTCGACATGGGCAACGGCGCCCTCGGCGAGCTGCAGCGCCACGTCGGTCTCTACGACCTCGACGCCATCTTCCTCAGCCACCTCCATGCCGATCACTGCATCGACATGTGCGCGTACTTCGTCGTCCGGTACTACCCGCACGGCGGCGGACGCCCGGCCCGCATCCCGGTCTACGGCCCCGACGGCACGGAGCAGCGGCTCACCACCGCGCACGCCGACACCCCGTCCGACCACGCGATGAGCGAGGTCTTCGACTTCCACACCCTGAAGCCGGGCTCGTTCGAGATCGGCCCCTTCTCGGTCCGTACGGAGAAGCTCTGCCACCCCGTCGACACGTTCGGCATCCGCATCGAGCACGGCGGCAGCTCGCTCACGTACTCCGGCGACACCGGCGCATGCGAGGCCCTCGACGAGCTGGCGGAGGGTGTCGACCTCTTCCTCTGCGAGGCGTCGTTCGTCCACGGCAAGGAGGACATCCCGGACCTCCACCTCAACGGCCGCGAGGCGGGCGAACTCGCCGCCCGCGCGGAGGTGGGCCGCCTGGTCCTCACGCACATCCCGCCGTGGACCGACGCAGCCCGCAACCTCTCCGACGCCCAGGAGGTCTTCGACGGCCCGACGGAGCTGGCGGTGCCGGGCGCGGTCTACGAGATCTAGACCGCACCCGCACCCCACGCACGACGAAGCCCTCACCTTCCGCCGGGAAGGTGAGGGCTTCGAGCTGTCGTCGTACGGGTTATTTGGCCTCGGCCTTGAGGAGCTCCGCGAGCTCCTCGTCGGACTCACGGCCCGGCGTCGGCAGGTTGAACCTGGTGATCGCGAAGCGGAAGACCACGTAGTAGATCGCCGCGAAGCAGAGACCGACCAGCACCAGCAGCCAGGGCTTCGACGCGATGCCCAGGTTCAGCAGGAAGTCGACGAGACCCGCGGAGAAGCCGAAGCCGTCCTTCATGCCGAGTGCCCAGGTCAAGGCCATCGAGACACCGGTCAGCACCGCGTGGATCGCGTACAGCACCGGGGCGATGAACATGAAGGTGAACTCGATCGGCTCGGTCACACCGGTGACGAACGAGGTGGCGGCGAGCGAGAACATCATGCCGCCGACGACCTTGCGGCGCTCGGGGCGGGCACAGTGCACGATCGCGAGGCAGGCCGCGGGAAGCGCGAACATCATGATCGGGAAGAAGCCGGTCATGAACTGTCCGGCCTGCGGGTCGCCCGCCAGGAAGCGGGCGATGTCGCCGTGCTTGCCGTCGAAGTCGCCGGCCTGGAACCACGGGAACGAGTTCAGCAGGTGGTGCATGCCGACCGGGATCAGCGCACGGTTGGCGACACCGAAGATGCCCGCGCCGACCGCGCCGGAGCCGACCAGCCACTCGCCGAAGTTGTGCAGACCCGCGCCGAGGACCGGCCAGATCAGACCGAAGACGATACCGATGAGCAGGCCGGCGAAGGCGGAGAGGATCGGGACCAGGCGGCGGCCGCTGAAGAAGCCCGCCCAGTCGGGCAGCTTCGTCCGGTAGAACTTCTGGTACAGCAGGGCCACGACTATGCCCATCACGACGCCGCCGAGCACACCGGCGTTGACCGGGGCGTCGTTCATGACGATCTTGCCGTCCACGACGCTCGCGACCTGCGGCAGGTTGCTGTCGGTGAAGGTGGCGAGCACCTTCTGGAAGACGAGGTAGCCGGTCACCGCGGCGAGCGCGGTCGAACCGTCCGACTTCTTGGCGAAGCCGATCGCGATGCCCACGGCGAACAGCAGCGCCATGTTGTCGAGGAGGGCGCCACCGCCTGCGGCCATGTAGCCCGCCAGCTTCGTGACGAAGGTCGGGAACGACTCGCGGCCGAGCATGTCGGCGTTGCCGAGCCGGACCAGCAGCGCGGCTGCGGGCAGCACCGCGACCGGCAGCATGAGGCTGCGGCCGATGCGCTGCATGACCGCCATCACGCCGGCGCCCTTCGATTTGGTGACCGCGGGAGCGGTGCCAGCCGTGGACATCAACTTCCTCCATTGGGCAAGGCGCCGCCAGGGACAGGGTGTTTGGGTGGGCGACGACTCGAGAAACGCGCCGCAGAAACGGCACGTGGTCTGGACCACTGAGTGGTGTAGACCAGTTGTAGCACGGTGAGGGTTAGATAAGGAACCTGCAAATTCCGACTACTTCGCAGCAGCCGTCACACACGCACAGTGACATGCCGAAGCCCCCGGACCGGAGGTCCGAGGGCCATGGCCGACCAGGGCATAAGCCCTGGTCGGAGCAGCTACTTGGTGAGGTCCTTCTCGATCTCCTCCTCCACCTCGTCGGGCTCACGGCCCGGCGTCTGGAGGTTGAACCTGGTGATAGCGAACCGGAAGATCACGTAATACAGAACGGCGAACGCCAGCCCGATCGGGATGATCAGCCAGGGTTTCGTCGCCAGACTCCAGTTGATGACGTAGTCGATCAGACCCGCCGAGAAACTGAAGCCGTCCTTCACCCCGAACGCCCACGTCACCGCCATCGACACACCGGTCAGCACCGCGTGGATCGCGTACAGAAGAGGCGCGACGAAGAGGAACGAGTACTCGATCGGCTCGGTGATCCCCGTCACGAACGACGTCAGACCGACCGAGACCATCATGCCGCCGACCGCCTTGCGGCGATGCGGCTTCGCGCAGTGATAGATCGCCAGCGCCGCCGCAGGCAACGCGAACATCATGATCGGGAAGAAGCCCGTCGTGAACTGACCCGCCGTCGGGTCACCCGCCAGGAACCGGTTGATGTCACCGTGCACCATCGTCCCGTCCGGCTTGGTGTAGTCACCGAACTGGAACCAGACGAACGTGTTCAGGAACTGGTGCAGACCGATCACCAGCAACGCACGGTTCGCCACACCGAAGATGCCCGAACCCGCCCAGTCCAGGTCCACCAGCCACTTCGAGAAGCTCGTCAGACCGTCACCGATCGGCTGCCACAGCCACGCACACAGCGCCGCGAAGAGCAGACCGACGAACGCCATGATGATCGGAACCAGCCGACGCCCGTTGAAGAAGCCCAGCCAGTCCACCAGCTTCACCCGGTGGTACCGCTGCCAGAACCAGGCCGACAGCAGGCCCATCACGATGCCGCCGAACACCCCCGGGTTCTGGTACTCGGCCGCCGTCACCTGCGCGTCACCCGTGACACACGTACCGAACCACGTACCGCCCGAGGTGAACGTCGAACCGCTGGGGCAATCCACCGGAAACGCGTGCAGCACCGCGTAGAAGACGAGGAACCCCGTCACGGCGGCCAGCGCCGTCGACCCGTCCGACTTCTTCGCCATGCCGATCGCGACACCCACGCAGAACAGCAGCGGAAGACCCAGCCCCGAGTCCAGCAGCGCACCACCGGCCGCCGCGAACACCTTGGCGATGTTGTTCCAGCCCAGACCCTCGTCACCGAACACGTCCGGCTGGCCGAGCCGGTTGAGAATTCCTGCCGCCGGCAGGACGGCGATCGGGAGCTGAAGACTGCGCCCCATCTTCTGCAGGCCTTGGAAGAGGCCGTTCCACCACTTCTTCTGTGGGATCGCTGCGCTGCTTGAGCTCATCGGCGTCCTCCCGGAACAGGCCACGTTTGGCGGGTGTTGCAAACTGGTGTAGACCAGTTGCGGTACGGTGCGGAGCCCAGCCGGAAGACAGGGCGCCGGTGATCGTCATCATTGGTGATGGCCCGACTGCTCGCTCGCGAAGTTGGGCCAACCGTGCGTTACCGTGACGAAACGGACCCATGGTGGGCCGTCACATGTACGTGAAGAACCAGGGAGAAGGCCATGGCCAGCAAGGCTGAGAAGATCGTCGCCGGGCTCGGCGGAATCGAGAACATCGAAGAGGTCGAAGGCTGCATCACCCGCCTCCGCACCGAGGTCATCGACCCGAGCAAGGTCGACGAAGCCGCGCTCAAGGCCGCCGGCGCCCACGGCGTCGTCAAGATGGGCACCGCGATCCAGGTCGTCATCGGCACCGACGCGGACCCCATCGCCGCCGACATCGAAGACATGATGTGACCCACCGCTGAACCCGCACCGCTGAACCTCTCGGGCCCCACCCCGAGCCCCGCAGGCCCCGCCCCACCAGGGCGGGGCCTACGGCGTACACGACACCCCGCACCGGAACGGCCCACACCCGGCACCGGAACGGCCCACACCCCGCACCCGATAAAGTCGACGCCATGTCTCGTATCGACGGCCGCACCCCCGACCAGCTCCGCCCCGTCACCATCGAACGCGGATGGAGCAAGCACGCCGAAGGATCCGTACTGATCTCCTTCGGCGACACCAAAGTCTTCTGCACCGCCTCCGTCACCGAAGGCGTCCCCCGCTGGCGCAAGGGCAGCGGCGAAGGCTGGGTCACCGCCGAGTACTCCATGCTGCCCCGCTCCACCAACACCCGCGGCGACCGCGAATCCGTACGCGGCAAGATCGGCGGCCGCACCCACGAGATCAGCCGCCTCATCGGCCGCTCCCTGCGCGCCGTCATCGACTACAAGGCCCTCGGCGAAAACACCATCGTCCTGGACTGCGACGTCCTCCAGGCCGACGGCGGCACCCGCACCGCCGCCATCACCGGCGCCTACGTCGCCCTCGCCGACGCCATCACCTGGGCCCAGGGCAAGAAGATCATCAAGCACGGCCGCAAGCCGCTGACCGGCACCGTCTCCGCCATCAGCGTCGGCATCGTCGACGGCACCCCCCTCCTCGACCTCTGCTACGAGGAAGACGTCCGCGCCGAGACCGACATGAACGTCGTCTGCACCGGCGACGGCCGCTTCGTCGAAGTCCAGGGCACCGCCGAGGCCGAGCCCTTCGACCGCAAGGAACTCAACGCCCTCCTCGACCTCGCCACCGCCGGCTGCGTCGACCTCACCACCTTCCAGAACGACGCCCTCGCCCGCACCCTCGGCGAATAGCCGAGCAGGAACGCAGCCAGGTAAAAAAGCAACCAAGTCCCCACGCACAGCGTCGATACGAATACGGGCGCACGGGTCGAACCGTGCGCCCGTCCACGTGTCCGCACCCGGGGAGGGACCCACCATGGCCACACGCCACCGACACCACCGCACCGCACTGGCCATCACCGCAGCGCTGCTCACCGTCACCGCCGCAGCCGGCTGCAGCGCCCTCGACAAGACACTCGACTGCGTCCGCACCGCCGACGCCATCGCCACCAGCGTCGACAACCTCCAGCAGGCCGTCGCCAACGCCTCCAGCGACCCCACCCAGGCTTCCGAAGCACTCGACGAGATCGAGAAGGAACTCGGCAACCTCGGCGACAAGACCGACAACGCCGACCTCAGCAAGGCCGTCGACGACCTCCAGTCGGGCGTCGGCAACGTCCGCGACTCCATCGACAAGGGCGACGCCACCCCCGACATCACCCCGGTCACCGACGCGGCCGCGGAGATCGGCAAGGTCTGCACTCCGTAACAGCCTCACCCGGGCACGGCGATAATCGACCCATGACCCGCCTCATCCTCGCCACCCGCAACGCCGGGAAGATCACCGAACTCCACGCGATCCTCGCCGACGCAGGCCTCACCCACGAACTCGTCGGCGCGGACGCGTACCCCGAGATCCCCGACGTCAAGGAAACCGGCGTCACCTTCGCCGAGAACGCCCTCCTCAAGGCCCACGCCCTCGCCCGGGCCACCGGCCACCCCGCCATCGCCGACGACTCCGGCCTCTGCGTCGACGTACTCGGCGGCGCCCCCGGCATCTTCTCGGCCCGCTGGTCCGGCACCCACGGCGACGACCGGGCCAACCTGGACCTGCTCCTGGCCCAGCTCTCCGACATCGACGCCCCGCACCGCGCGGCCCACTTCGCCTGCGCCGCCGCCCTCGCCCTGCCCGACGGCACGGAACGCGTGGTCGAGGGCCGCCTGCTCGGCACCCTGCGCCACACCCCGTCCGGCACGGGCGGCTTCGGCTACGACCCGATCCTCCAGCCGGAGGGCGAGACCCGGACGTGCGCGGAGCTGACCCCGGCGGAGAAGAACGCGATCAGCCACCGGGGGAAGGCGTTCCGGGGGCTGGTGCCGGTGGTGCGGGAGTTGGTGGGGTGAGCGCAGCGGTGCCCGGCCCCTCGGGAGGGGCCGGGCACCATACTGTCGGGTGCGCCCGGTCGGATTCGAACCGACATACACGGCCACCTAAAGACCGCCGCTCAAACCAGTTGGCGTGCGGGCGCATGCCGCCTGCAAGCTTACCGCCTCAGGGTAACTGGACGGGTGCGATTGGAGAACGTAGCTGTTTGGCTGTGACATGAAGGGCAGAGGTAACGAAGGTTCTGGAGACGGTTGTCCAATCTGTCGCCATTGATGTGGTCGATCTCCAGGACAAGATGCTGGCCCTGCCACACGTTGCCCAGACCGCACTCGTCGCAACGCGGCGGTACTCCGGTCTCATCCAGCGCCCGCCGCAGCAGAACCGTCTTCGTGCGCGACGATCCCGGTGGGAGCCGCCGGAGAATCGCCGCAGTTGTCTTGCGGGTGAGCGATGGGCGGCCGGAGTTGTGCCCCTGGCCGACAAAGTGGTCGGTGGAAAGCCCGTACGCTGCGATGCTGCGCCTGGCCTTCGCTCTTCCTGCCCCGCCGAACGGGTGCAGACTCATAGCCCGCATTACTCCGGCCATGCTTTGTGATTCCGCGACAGCCCTGGACAGTTCCTCCCTGGGGAAGAACTGGTCGCATCTTCGGTTGACCGGCCTGCTGAAATGAGTGACGTCGATTCGGAAGGCGTCGAGCCTTCGGGCGATATGGGAGTACAGGCTGTCGTAGGGCGCGACCTCCATGTAGTCCAGCATTTCTCGGATGCTGTGGGAATTGGCTGCTGCCTCGCTGAGTATCTCCCGTGTGTAAGTGCGTGGCGCCCGCGTGGGAAGTTGCTCATTCTCGAAATGCGAGCAGTCGACTCCGTAATGTCTCAGCCTGATCCGCAGATATCGGAGGGCGCTCCTGGTAAGCGGAGTGTCGAGTCGGCGCATCAAGTCGACGAGGCTGTTCGCCTCGGATGCCTTCTGGGTCAGCAGTTCGCTGGTGTACCGAGGCTTGGTCATCGCACTGTCCGCCGCTTCCGACCTCGGTATGTGTCGGTGATCGCATGGCAGTTCGGACAGAGAAGGCGAAGATTCGCCGGTCGATTGTCCCACCAGTCACCGTTCACGTGGTCGACCTGGAGCCGGAGAGGTCTGCCGTTCCAGACGGTGGCGGTGTCGCACATCGCACATTCTTCCGCTGTCCCCAGGGCGATGAGTTCCCGACGGAGTATTTCCCCGGATGTACGCCCATGCTCAGGCGAGTTCAGGACGAGAAGGTCTTGAGTGCCCCTTCTCGGCTGACGGGCAGGTGCCGTGAAGTGTGTGGTGGTGATGCCCAAGGCGGAGATCCGGCGGCTGATGTGTGTGTGGTTTCCCCCGACCGGGCTGATTCCCAGGTGGCGGAGAACGCCTTTGATGCTGGTGGACTCGCTGACGGCCTTCCGTAGTCGCGCCTCGCTGTGGCGTGTTCCCCCAGGCGCGAAGTGGGAGACATCAATGTTCCAGTTCGCCGCCCTCATACGCAGGTAGCTCCGGCTCCCCGGCGTAGGCGTCCCCCCGCACCACCGCACAGCATCATTGGTGTTCGTCGTCTCGCGCGCTGCCTCTTCGAGCAGTTCGCGCGTATACCGAACCGGCACTTTCCCCTCCGCATCCGGCCGCCCGTTCGCGGCCTCGTACGGAGTAACGAACTGTTTATCGGAGAGTCACGTCCGATATCCGACAAGATGCGGAATGGCCCGCCCCGCTTCGGTGACAACCGAAGCGGGGCGGGCCATTCCGCATACAGGACTGGACATGACGGGACGGGTCAGAACTTCGGGTCCGGTGTCTGGGCCGCGACCAGTTCCTCCGCCTCCGCGCTCGTCTCCACCGACGGAGGTGACCCCGCCAGCGGCTTGTTCGCGGTCTCCTTCATGCAGGCCACCGCGATCACGCCCACCAAGGCCGCCGCCATCGCGTAGTACGCCGGCATCAGGTTGCTGCCCGACCAGCTGATCAGGGCCGTGATCACCAGCGGGGTCGTACCGCCGAAGATCGACGCCGACAGGTTGTAGCCCACCGACAGGGACCCGTAGCGGACGTTCGTCGGGAACAGGGCCGGGAGTGCCGCGGACATCGTGCCGAGCATGCAGACCAGGGAGAGGCCCAGCATCAACATGCCGATCGTGATGGCCGGGATGCCGCCCTGGCGGATCAGGAGGAAGGCCGGGAGGGAGAGGACCAGGAAGCCGACCATGCCGGTCATGAGGAGGGGCTTGCGGCCGAAGCGGTCCGAGAGCTTGCCGACCTGGCTGATGATCAGCATCAGGAACACCATCACCGCGAGCAGGATCAGCAGGCCGTGGGTCTCGCTGTAGCCGAGTTCGTCGGAGAGGTACGTCGGCATGTACGACAGCAGCATGTAGTCGGTGATGTTGTACGCGCCGACCAGGCAGATGCAGAGGATCAGCGTCGGCCAGTAGTTGCGGAAGATCTTGGCGAGGTCGCCCTTGGCGGTGGTCTCGACGCCGTCCGCGGCCTCGGTGGCGTGTGCGGTGCCGCCCTCCAGTTTCTGGAAGGCGGGGGTCTCGTCGAGGCGCAGTCGCAGGTAGAGGCCGACGAGGCCGAGGGGTCCGGCGACGAGGAAGGGGATGCGCCAGCCCCAGGCTTCCATCTGGGTGTCGTTGAGGAGGGCGTAGAGCGCGGTGACGAGGCCGGCGGCGCCGACGTAGCCGGCGAGGGTGCCGAATTCGAGGAAGCTGCCGAAGTAGCCGCGTCGTTTGTCGGGGGCGTATTCGGCGATGAAGGTGGAGGCGCCGCCGTACTCGCCGCCGGTGGAGAAGCCCTGGAGCATCCGGAAGAGGATGAGGAGGACGGGGGCTCCGACGCCGATGGTGTCGTGGGAGGGGATGACACCGATCGCGAAGGTGCCGACTGCCATCAGGATCATGGTGAGGGCGAGGACCTTCTTGCGGCCGATCTTGTCGCCCATGGGGCCGAAGAACATGCCGCCCAGGGGCCGTACGAGGAAGGCGACGGCGAAGGTGGCGAAGGAGGAGAGGAGCTGGGTGGTGTCGTTCCCGGACGGGAAGAAGACGTGTCCCAGGGTGGCGGCCAGGTAGGAGTAGATGCCGAAGTCGAACCACTCCATGGCGTTGCCGAGCGACGCGGCCTTGACTGCGCGCTTGACCGCCTGGTCGTCCGTGATGGTGATGTCCGTCCGGCGCAGCTTCGGGTTCTGGCGCTTTCGGATGGCACGGAAGAGGGCGGGGTGGCGTTTGACCGCTTCGGGGTCGGCCGCCTGGTGGGGGTCGGAGGCCGCCATGGCCGGGTCCTTTCCTCGGTGGGTGTTCCAGGAAAGGCTTCTGCGCGGTCATGGCGGGTGCAAACCGATTCGCCCGGGGATTGGGATGTCCATCACATGATTTCGGTCGTTCGGCCCAGTCCCCGGGTGGATTCCTGTCGGTTCGGCCGTGGGTCAGATGCCGAGGTCCTTGATGATCTTGGCGACGTGTCCGGTGGCGCGCACGTTGTAGAAGGCGTGCTCGACCTTGCCGTTCTCGTCGACGACGATCGTGGAGCGGATGACGCCCATCACCGTTTTGCCGTAGTTCTGCTTCTCGCCGTAGGCGCCGTAGGCCTCCAGGGTCTCCTTGGCGGGGTCGCCGACCAGGGTGACCTTGAGGTTCTCCTCGTCGCGGAACTTCGCCAGTTTCTCCGGCTTGTCGGGGGAGATGCCGATGACGTCGTAGCCGGCGGCGGTCAGGAGGTCGAGGTTGTCGGTGAAGTCGCAGGCCTGCTTGGTGCAGCCGGGGGTGAGGGCGCGCGGGTAGAAGTAGACGATGACCTTGCGGCCCTTGTGGTCCGCGAGCGAGACGTCGTTCCCGTCGGCGTCGGGGAGGGTGAAGGCGGGGGCGGTGTCGCCGGGCTTGAGTCGCTCGCTCATGGTTCTCCTCGTTGGTACGTGGGGTGTACGGGACCGAGGGTAATAGGGGTGCCGCCGGGTGCGGGAGCGGTCGAGCTGACAGACTGTCGATGAAGGTTTACCGGACGAGGACCACGGAGGCGGCGCAGTGTCGGATGCCAGGAGCCCTGCGCAGATCGAGGCGGACATCATCAGCAGGCGCGAGCAGCTCGCGGTGGTGCTCGATGAGATCGGGGTGCGGGTGCACCCGAAGACGATCGTTGGTGACGCGAAGGCCAAGGCGGCCGAGGTGGTGGACCGGACGGCCGGGCGTGCGTTCGTCGCGGTGAATCGGACGGTGTCGGATGTGAAGGCGCAGTTCGTGTCCGAGGACGGTGCGCCGCGTCTGGAGCGGGTGATTCCGGCGGCGTTGCTCGCGGTCGGTGTGGTGGGTCTGGTTGTCGTGTCCCGGCGGCGCGGGAAGCGTTGACCCCCGAGGGCGCGCGCCCGCCTCGCGGCCAGGTAGGTTGCGGGGCGTGAGCGAGAACACCGACGACAAGTTGCCCATTCGGATGCTGCACGACCGTGTGCTGGTCCGGTCCGATTCGCCCGAGGGTGAGCGGCGTTCCGGCGGCGGCATCCTGATTCCGGCGACGGCCGCGGTCGGCCGTCGGCTGGGCTGGGCCGTGGTGGTCGCGGTGGGGCAGAACGTGCGGACGGTGGAGCCGGGTGACCGGGTGCTGTACGACCCGGAGGACCGTGCCGAGGTCGAGGTGCGGGGCGTGGCGTATGTGCTGATGCGGGAGCGGGATCTGCATGCGGTGGCCGCGGACCGGTTCGAGGGTTCGGTGGATTCGACGGGGCTGTATTTGTAGCTCCGGTGGCTCCCTCGTTCCGGTGGCTCCCTCGTTCCGGTGGCTCCCTCGCTCCGGTGGCTCCGGTACGGGTGGGCCGGGTGTGCGGGGCCTTGGGGGAGTGCCGTTCCCGTATGTGCGGTCCTGGCACGTGGGGCCCTGGCACGTGGGGTTCCGGCTTGTGGTGCGCTGGGCCTGGTGACTGTTGTCACCAGGCCTTTTGCCTGTTCTTTGCTACGGTGGTGGGACCCCGACGAGACGCGCCGTACCG
This sequence comes from Streptomyces sp. NPDC002809, assembly GCF_040295435.1. Lineage (NCBI taxonomy): Bacteria > Bacillati > Actinomycetota > Actinomycetes > Kitasatosporales > Streptomycetaceae > Streptomyces > Streptomyces sp. NPDC002809. The sequence continues at coordinate 195,119 of NZ_JBEOVJ010000005.1, read as the reverse complement.
GGTTTCCGTAAAGACGACGCACCCGTGTTGTTCGTGTGTTCTGTGTCGTCGGAGGTGCTGTCGTGGCGTGGGTTCTGTTGGTGGTCGCGGGTCTGCTGGAAGTGGCCTGGTCGATCGGGATGAAGTACACCGAGGGGTTCACCCGGTTGTGGCCGAGTGTGTTCACCGGGCTGGGGATTGTCGCGAGCATGCTGTTGCTGTCGCATGCGGCGCGGACTCTGCCGATCGGTACGGCTTACGGGGTGTGGGTCGGTATCGGTGCGGCGGGTGCGGCGGTGCTGGGCATGGTGGTGCTGCATGAGCCGGTGACGGCGGCGCGGATCTTCTTCGTGTGTCTGCTGTTGGTGGCCGTGGTGGGGCTGAAGGCGACTTCGGGTCACTGACGGCCGGTGGCGGTGGGGGCCCGGGTGCCGCGGGCGCCTTCGAGGAAGCCTCCGCCGCTTCCGTTGTCGCCTCCGTCGTTGTTTCCGCCTCCGTTGTTCCCTCCGCCGGTGAAGCCTCCGCCGGTGCCGGTCCCGCCGGACGCTGTTCCGCCGGTACCGGTGCCGGTGCCGCCGACCGGGCTGTCGGTGGTGCCGGGGGTGGTCTGTGGGGTGGAGGGGGTGGTGGGCGGTGTGGTGGACGGGGTGGTCGGGGGTGTGCTGGAGGGGGTCCGGGAGGGCTGTCCGGTGTCGCCGGGTGTGGTGCTCGCCTGGGTGGGCAGCTCGGTCTCGTCGGTGCCGCTCTCCAGGTCGAGGTGGAAGTTCTCGACGGGGGTGCCGCGCAGGGCGGTCCTGGTGTACTGCGCCCAGGTCTGGGCGGGGGCGCCGCCGCCGTTGATGCGGGGCAGGCCGAGTGCTCCGTAGAGCGGCTTCTGGGCGCCGGTGTCGGGGTCCTGGCCCATGACGGCGATGACGGTGGCGAGGTCGGGGGTGTAGCCGGCGAACCAGGCGGCCTTGTCCTCCTCGGCGGTGCCGGTCTTGCCGGCGGAGGGGCGGCCGGACCCCTGGGCCGCGGTGCCGGTTCCGCCGTCGACGACGCTCTGGAGGATCGAGGTGGTGGTGTCGGCGGCTTCGCGGGTGACGGCTTGTTCGGTGGCGCGGTCGGGGAGTTTGATGCTCTCGCCGTCCTTGGTGACCTTGTCGACGAGGGCGTGGGCGCCGTGCTTGCCGTGGTTGGCGAGGGTGGCGTAGGCCTCGGTCATGTCGAGGACGCTGGCGGTGGCGGGGCCGAGGGCGATCGACGGGGAGGCGGTGAGGTCGGGGGTGTCCTCGGGGATGCCGAGGTCGATGGCGGTCCGGCGGACCTTTTCCGGGCCGACGTCCTCGGCCATCTGGGCGTAGACCGCGTTGACGGACTTGTCGGTGGCGGTGCGGACGGTGATGGGGCCGTAGCTGACGTCGTCCTCGTTGGCGGGGGCGTATCCGGTGGGTCCGTCGGGTCCTTGGACCATGCGTTTGTTGGTGCCGTCGTAGATGGTGCTGGGGGTGATGCGGCGGCCGTCCTGGGTGGTGGAGCGGTTGGCGACGGCGGAGGTGAAGACGAACGGCTTGAAGGTGGAGCCGACCTGGTAGTCGCGGCGGGTGGCGTTGTTGACGTACTGCTTGGTGTAGTCGATGCCGCCGTACATGGCGAGGACGCGGCCGGTGGCGGGGTCGATGGAGGCGCCGCCGACGCGGACGTTGCGGTCGGTCTTGTTCTTCTTGCTGGTCTTGGACATGACGTTGTCGTCGACTGCTTCGACGAGGGCGTCCTGCTTCTTCTTCTCCAGTGTGGTGGTGATGCGGTAGCCGCGGGTGGCGAGGGTCTTCTCGTCGAGGATGTCGTTCTGGACGAGATAGTCCTCGACGGCCTGGACGATGTAGCCGCGCTGTCCGGAGAGGCTGTTGGCGGGCTTGACGGGGCCGGGTTCGGGGAAGGTGAGGGCGGCGCGTTCGCCGGCTTCGAGCCATTCCTCCTTGACCATGCCGTCGAGTACGTAGTTCCAGCGGGCGACGGCGGCGGGTTTGTTCTCGGGGTGGGTGACGACGTCGTAGGCGCTGGGGGCGTTGAGCAGGGAGGCGAGGTAGGCGCCTTCGGCGGTGGTGATGTCGCCGATGTCCTTGCTGTAGTAGGCCTGGGCGGCGGCCTGGATGCCGTAGGCGTTGCGGCCGAAGTAGCTGGTGTTGAGGTAGCCCTCGAAGATCTGGTTCTTGGACTCTTCGCGGTTGAGCTTGATCGCGATGAAGAATTCCTTGATCTTGCGGACGACGGTCTGCTCCTGGCCCAGGTAGTAGTTCTTGACGTACTGCTGGGTGATGGTCGAGCCGCCCTGCTTGCCCTTGCCGGTGAGGGTGTTCCAGCCGGCGCGGACCATTGCCTTGATGTCGACGGCGCGTTCGGAGTAGAAGTCGCGGTCCTCCGCGGCGAGGACGGCGTGCTGGACGGTGAGGGGGACCTGGGCGAGTTTGATGTTCTCCCGGTTCACCTCGCCGTCGCGTGCGATGACGCTGCCGTCCTTGTAGAGGTAGACGTTCGACTGGGCGGTGGCGCTGGCGTTGGCGGGCGGGATGTCGACGAGTTGGTAGCCGGCGATGAAGCCGCCGATCAGGACCAGTGCGATGAGGAGGAGGCCGCCGAGGACCATGCGCCAGGTGGGGATGGCGCGGCGCCAGCCGGTGCGTTTGGGGCGCTTGGGCTTCTTCTGCTTCTTGGTACCGGTGTCGCCGGTGCCGGCCGTGGTGCCTTGTTCCGCGCGGGCGGCAGCGTCGGCAGACAGGTCTCTGGGATTCCAGCCTCGGTCGCCCGGGTCCCCGTTCTGCTGCTGTGGCTCGTCGCTCATGTCGGTGCAGACTCCTCGGCCGCGGTCAGTTCCCCCATAGTGCACTTTTGTGCCGAATAACCATCGGATCGACCTTCGTAAAGCGGTCGCGGCGGTTGCCCCGGCTGGACTAGGCTCCTGCGCTTTGGTGCCCGCGCGCGGCGGGGCAGCCGATCTCGGGGGGTGATTGCTGTGCGGCTCTATGCGGTGGTGGCGGCGGGCGGGTTCCGGCGCTATGCCACGTACCGGATCGAGACGGTCGCGGGGGTGTTCACCAACACCGTCTTCGGGTTCATCCTCGCGTACACGTATGTGGCGCTGTGGGACGAGCGTCCGCAGCTCGGCGGTTACGACATGTCGCAGGCGCTCACGTACGTGTGGCTGGGGCAGGCGCTGCTGATGACGTGCGTGATGATGGGCGGCGGCTTCGAGGACGAGCTGATCGAGCGGATCCGTACGGGTGATGTCGCGGTGGATCTCTACCGGCCCGTCGATCTGCAACTGTGGTGGCTGGCCGGTGACTTGGGCCGGGCGGCGTTTCAGCTGCTGGGGCGCGGCATCGTGCCGATGGTTTTCGGCTCGCTGGCCTTCGATCTGGTGATGCCCGCGTCGCCGGGGACCTGGGTGGCGTTCCTGGTCGCGGTGGCGCTGGGTGTCGTGGTGAGTTTCGCGATCCGCTACCTGGTGGCGCTGTCGGCGTTCTGGCTGATGGACGGGGCGGGGGCGGCGCAGATGGCGTTCCTGGCGGGGATGTTCTTCTCGGGCCTGCTGCTGCCGCTGAATCTGTTCCCGGGGCTGTTGGGCGAGGTGGCGCGGGCGCTTCCGTGGTCGGCGCTGCTGCAGGTGCCGGCCGACGTGTTCCTCGGCAGGCACACGGGCTGGGGGCTGGTGCGGGTGTACGCGTTCCAGGCGGGCTGGGCGCTGGTGCTGCTGCTGGCGGGGCGGTTGCTCCAGTCGGTGGCGACACGGAGGGTGGTGGTCCAGGGTGGCTGAGCTGGTGCACGCGGGGGACGCGGCCGTGGAGGAGGCGGCCGGGGCGGCGTTCGTCCCGCGGTCGCGGGTGGTCGAGGGGGTCCGGGCGTACGGGCTGATCGTCGCGATGTGGCTGCGTTCGACGATGGCGTACCGGGCGTCGTTCGTGATGACGACGTTCGGGAACTTCCTGGCGACGGCGTTCGACTTCGTCACGATCCTGCTGATGTTCTCGCACGTCGACGCGCTGGGCGGTTACACGCTGTCGGAGATCGCCCTGCTGTACGGGGCGGCGGGTACGTCGTTCGGTCTGGCGGATCTGCTGATGGGTTCGATGGACCGGTTGGGCCGCCGGGTGCGGGACGGGACGCTGGACACGTTGCTGGTGCGGCCGGTTCCGGTGCTCGCGCAGGTGGCGGCGGACCGGTTCGCGCTGCGCAGGCTGGGCCGGGTGACTCAGGGGTTGCTGGTGCTCGGCTATGCGCTGGTGACGCTGGACATCGACTGGACGGTGGTGAAGGTGCTGCTGGTGCCGTTGATGCTGCTGAGCGGGGCGGCGATCTTCGGGGCGGTCTTCGTGGCGGGGGCGGCGTTCCAGTTCGTGGCGCAGGATGCCTCGCAGGTGCAGAACTCCTTCACGTACGGAGGAGCGACGCTGCTCCAGTACCCGCCGACGGTCTTCGCGACGGACCTGGTGCGCGGGGTGACGTTCGTGGTGCCGCTGGCCTTCGTGAACTGGCTGCCGTCGTTGTATGTGCTGGGCCGGGAGTATCCGCTGGGGCTGCCGGACTGGGTGGCGTTCCTGCCGCCGCTGGTGGCGGGCGTGTGCGGGGCGGTCGCGGGCCTGGCGTGGCGGGCGGGGCTGCGGGCGTACCGGAGCACGGGAAGTTGACGGGGTTCGAGGGAGAAGGGGCAACGGGCATGGACACGGAAACAGACACGGGTACGGGCACGGGTACCGGCGCGGACACGGGCACGGACTTCATCGAGCTCGACGGCGTCGAGAAGGTCTTCGACGTCCGCCGCAGGACGGGCTTCCTGCGCAGCGAACGGCGTGAGGTGCGGGCCGTCGACGGGATCAGCTTCCGCGTGGCGCGCGGTGAGATGGTCGGCTACATCGGCCCGAACGGGGCGGGGAAGTCGACGACGATCAAGATGCTGACGGGAATCCTCACCCCGAGCGCCGGCACGTTGCGGGTGGCGGGCATCGATCCCTCCCGGGAGCGTACGAGGCTGGCGCAGCGGATCGGTGTGGTCTTCGGGCAGCGCACCACGCTGTGGTGGGACCTGCCGCTGCGTGACTCGTACCGGCTGGTCCACCGGATGTACCGGATTCCCGACGCCCGCTTCCGCGCCAACATGGACCGCTGCATCGAACTCCTGGATCTGGCCGAGCTGTTGGACGTGCCGGTGCGGCAGCTTTCGCTGGGGCAGCGGATGCGCGGCGACATCGCGGCGGCGCTGCTGCACGATCCGGAGGTGCTGTACCTGGACGAGCCGACGATCGGCCTCGATGTGGTGTCGAAGGCCAAGGTCCGTGGATTCCTGCGGGACTTGAACGCGGAGCGTGGCACGACGGTCCTGCTCACCACGCACGACCTGACCGACATCGAGCAGCTGTGCAAGCGGGTCATGGTGATCGACCACGGGCGTCTGATGTACGACGGTGCGCTTGCCGGGCTGCACGAGGTGGGCGAGAGCGAGCGGATGCTCGTGGTGGACCTGGAGCGTGAATTCCCGCCGATCCGGCTGGAGTCGGAGCCTTCGGTGCGCACGGTGAAGGTGGAGGGGGTGCGGCAGTGGCTGGCGTTCCCGGCGTCGGCTTCGGCGGCTCCGCTGGTGGCTCGGATCGCCGCGGACTACCCGTTGATGGACCTGTCGGTGCGGGAGCCGGACATCGAGGCCGTGATCGCGAAGATGTACGCGTCGGCGGGCGGCCTGTAGCCCGGTGACGGGAGCGTACGGGGCGGCGAGCGGCCTGTCGGCCGATGACGGGAGCGTGCGCGTTCAATAGGCTGCGGGCATGACAAGCGAACTTCCGGATATGCGTGCCTCCGACAGCGAACGTGAACGGATTGCCGAGATTCTGCGCGAGGCGGTGGCCGAGGGCCGGTTGCAGATGGAGGAGTTCGAGCACCGGCTCGACGCCGCCTACAAGGCACGTACGCATGGTGAGCTGGAACCGCTCGTCCGTGATCTCCCCGCCCCCGGCGGAGCCGTGGCGCCGGTGGCCGGGGGGCAGCCCCGGACGGGTTCGATGGCCCGCTGGTCGGACCGGATCGGCAAGCCGGCGACGTCCGGCGGCGGCTTCGCGCTCTGGGGCGGGTTCCGGCGGCAGGGGAACTGGACCATCGGCCGGGTGTTCACCGCGTTCGCGATGTGGGGCGGCGGCAACATCGATCTGCGCGAGGCGAATTTCGAGGCTCGTGAGGTGGTCATCCGCTGCTTCACGATCATGGGTGGCATCAGTGTGACGGTTCCCCCGGACCTGAACGTGGACGTCCGTGGCATCGGCGTCATGGGCGGTTTCGGGGAGCACTCGCATGACGCCGGGGACGCCGCGCCGGACGCTCCCCGGGTGCGGATCACCGGCTTCGCGCTGATGGGCGGGGTGGGGGTGGAGCGCAAGCGGAGCAAGGCGGAGAAGCAGCGCCTGAGGGACGCCGAGAAGCAGCGCCTGAGGGACGCGGAGCGCCCGCGGTTGGTGAAGGGCGACGACGGCCCGTAGGGCCCGGCCCCTGGAAACCGCCGACAGGCCCGGGGCCGTTCCTGGGCCCCCGCGGGGCTCACCTGCCGGCCCTGCCGCAGCCCCGTCCGGGGCTCCCGCAGTCCTGCCGCAGCCCTTCCCGGCCGCCGCTGCGCCCCTGCCGTCTCCTGCAGCGCGCCCGCGAAGGCGGCGGCTCCGCCGTCCCCTACAGCGCGCCCGAAGGCGGCTGTACGCGCAGCAGGTCGGCCACGTCGGCCAGGGAGCCCAGGCGCTGGTAGCCGGCGTCGTTCAGGTGGACGTGGTCGCCGGAGTCGTAGGCGGGCAGCAGCCGGTCCGGTCGCGCCGGGTCGCGCACCGCGTTCTCGAAGTCGAGCACCTGGTCGAAGACCCCGCCGGCCCGGATCGTCTCGTTGACCCGGGCGTGCACGGCGTTCTGGGCGGGGGTCCAGTTGCGGTAGCCCTCGTACGGCATCAGGGTCGTGCCGATGACCCTCAGGCCGCGGGTGTGCGCGCGCTGGGTCAGGGCGCGCAGGGCGTCCGTGATCCGTGCGGGGTCCGTCTCCTGGGGGAAGGCCTGGATGTCGTTGATGCCGAGGGCGATGACGACGGTCTTCGCCCCGGTGACGCTCAGGACGTCCCGCTCGAAGCGGTCGAGGGCGCGTGGCCCGGTGCCGTTGCGCAGGATGCGGTTGCCGGCGATGCCCTGGTTGACCACCGCGTACCGGCCGTGCAGCCGGTCGGCGAGGACGTCGGGCCAGCGGCTGTTCGCGTCGGTGGTGGAGCCGCTGCCCGCGGTGAGCGAGTCGCCGAACGCCACGAGGGTCCCGGCGGCGGTCCTGCCCCGTACGTCGACGGCGGTGAGGTAGCGCCAGTCGGTGGTGCTCCGGGTGCCCTGCGGATCGTCGGTGAAGGACGTCTGGTGGCTGTTGGGGTGGACGGTGACCGGGCCCCGGGCGGTGGGGGTGCGCAGGGTGACGACGAGATCGGTGTCGGCTGCGACCGGGACGACGACGGGGTCGCTGACGATCTGCCCGCCGGCGGCGACCGTCACGGAGGGTGCGCTGCGGAACGTGACCGGGACGGAGTTCACGGTGACGCGGTCGATGAGCAGCGGATGCGTACCGAAGAGGTTGGAGAGGGTGATGCGGGCCCCGTCGCCGCCGACGCTGGTGTGCACGACGTTACGGATGGTGCGCAGGGCCGGGTGTGTGCCCTGGTCCGGTTCGATCTCCCCGCGAACGGGGGCCGCGGCCCAGGTGGCGAGCCAGAGGCCGGTGGAGTGGGCGGGTGCGGCGGGGGTCCGGGCCACACCCTGCGGGCCGGGGGCGGCGGCCGTCTTCACCCGGGGCGGCCCGGAGAACAGCAGGGAGCCGGCGAACGCGACGACGGCGGCGAGCGCAGCGGTGCCCACCATGAGTGCTATGAGCAGTGCGTACTCGTGGCGCCTGGGCATGGACGGTGTGTCTCCTCGTGTGGTGGTGGGCCGCAACCATGATGCGGCAGGGCGCGGGGAACTCGACGTGCGGCCCGGGAGTAGGTCAGGTAGGGACAATGCGTACGGGGCGCCGGGGGCGACGGTTACGCGGACGGGTGGAGCGGATGGAACGGATCGAAGGCACGGCCGAGGAAGCGGCGGCCGGCGGGGCGGACACCGGTACGGGCGCGGGTGACCCCGGGCCGGGGCCGGGGCAGGGGCCGGGGCAGGGGGCGGCCCCCCGCCCGTCGGCGTCCCTCGCGTCGTTCGCGTACACCGCGGCGGATGAGGAGAAGCGTCGCGGCGTACGCCGTATGAAGACCACGGCCACCGGCCTCCTTCTGCTGGTCGCGCTGGTGTACGTCCTCGCCACCTGGGCGAAGAACGAGGGGGTGGGCGGCTGGCCGGGCTTCGTCGCAGCGGCCGCCGAGGCGGGAATGGTGGGTGCGCTGGCCGACTGGTTCGCCGTCACGGCCCTCTTCAAGCGTCCGCTCGGACTGCCGATTCCGCACACCGCCATCATTCCCACGAAGAAGGACCAGCTCGGGGCCTCGCTCGGTTCCTTCGTCGGCGAGAACTTTCTGTCGGGCGGGGTCGTCCGTGACCGGATCCACTCGCTGGCCATCGGTGGCCGGCTGGGTGCCTGGCTCGCGGAGCCGGAGCACGCGGACCGGGTCACGGCGGAGCTGTCGACCGCGCTGCGGGGTGCGCTGACCGTGCTGCGCGACTCGGACGTGCAGGCGGTGGTCGGTGAGGCGATCACCCGGCGGGCGAACGCGGCGGAGGTCGGCCCCGGCCTCGGGAAGATGCTGGAGAAGGTCGTCGCGGACGGCGGCCACCGCAAGGTGGTGGACCTGATCTGTGTGCGGGCGCACGACTGGCTGGTGGAGCACAACGACTCGGTGATGGACGCGGTGCAGGGCGGGGCGCCGGGCTGGACCCCGCGGTTCGTCGACAAGCGCGTGGGCGAGCGGGTCTACAAGGAGCTGCTGCGGTTCGTCACCGAGATGCGTGACATGCCGGGGCATCCGGCGCGCGGCTCGATCGACACGTTTCTGACGGACTTCGCGGCGGATCTCCAGACGGATTCGGAGACCAGGGCCCGGGTGGAGCGGCTGAAGTCGGAGATCCTGGGGCGCGGCGAGGTCCAGGACGTCATCGCCTCGGCCTGGTCGTCCGTACGCACGATGGTGATCGCGGCTGCGGAGGACGAGCGGAGCGAGCTGCGGCTGCGGGCCCGCGCCTCGCTGATGGCGCTGGGCGCCAGGCTGGCGACGGACGGGCGGCTCCAGGCGAAGCTGGAGGGCTGGGTGGAGGACGCGGCGGTGTATGTCGTGACGACGTACCGGGCGGAGATCACGTCACTGATCAGCGACACGGTGGCCGGCTGGGACGCGGAGCAGACGTCGAAGAAGATCGAGGCCCACATCGGCCGTGACCTGCAGTTCATCCGGATCAACGGCACGGTGGTGGGTGCGCTGGCGGGGCTGGTGATCTATTCGGTGTCGCGGGCGCTGGGGGCGTGACGCACGCGGTTCGGACGGTTCGGCGCACCGGACACCCGGCGACCGGTGCGCCCGCTGGCGGCGCCGCCTCCGGCCGCCGGACGCACCCAGCTTCGGGGCGGGCGCTCCGCGGGGACCTTCTGCGGACTTCTCTGCGGCCTTCTGCGGGTCTTCCGAGGACTGCCCCTGACGCGGACATCTCCTGAAAACGGCGTCTGCCGGTGACCGAGGGGCGTCTTCAGGCGGCTGAAGCCGGTGACTGAACGGCGTAGGCCAGTGACTGAAGCCAGGTGACTGAAGCCGGTGACGGACGGCGTCCGCCGCCGACCGCATCCGGTGACCGAACGGCGTCACCGGTGACTGAAGAGCGTCTGCCGGTGGTGCAGGCCGGGTGCGTGTCCGTCCTGTCGATCGGTTCGGACACGCACCCGGGTTACGCGGGGGAGTACCTCTCAGTACGGACCCCGCCCCGTCGGCGTTCAATCCGGCGGGAGGAACTTCTCCTCAGGCCGCGCGCCGGGTGACCGCCCACGACGCGGCGGCCACCGTGCCCGCCACGGTGAAGACGGCGGGCCAGGCGCCGATCTTCTTGGCGAGCGGGTGCGAACCCGCGAAGGCGGCGACGTAGGCGGTGGTGAGACCGACGGCGGCGCGCGGCCCGGCCTGCCGGTTCCACTCGTACGCCGCGACGCCGCCGGCCGCCGCGAGCGCGACCCCGCCCAGCGGACGCTTCCGGGTCCACCGCGCCACGGCGTAGCCGCCGACCAGTCCGCCCGCTGCCACTGCCGCTGCCGGAACCTTCGCCATCGCAGCCACCTCCGCCTGTTCGTCGTCCGTCGTCCGGTACTGCTTCTCGGCTCCGAGGCTAACGCCGCCTTCGGCCGTCCCGTCGCCGAGGGGGTGCACAAGCGTTTACCCTGGGGGTGAACAGACGTGCACCCCCTTCGCTCCCTTGCCGCCGAGCACCGTACGGAGACACATGTCCGCGGACATCCCGGTTCCAGCCGCCCCCGCGACCCCCGACGTCCGGCCCCCGCACCCCCGCTTCGCCGTCGGCGTGCTCGCCTTCTGCGGAGTCGTCGTCGCGGTCATGCAGACGATCGTCGTTCCGCTGCTCCCGCACATCCCCGAGCTGACCGGCGCCACCCCCGCCGCCGCGAGCTGGCTGGTCACCGTCACCCTCCTCACCGGCGCGGTCTTCACCCCGGTTCTCGGCCGGGTCGGTGACATGTACGGCAAGCGCCGGGTGCTGGTGGCCTCGCTCGGGGTGCTGGTCGTGGGCTCGGTGCTGTGCGCGGTCAGTTCGCACATCGGGGTACTGATCACCGGCCGCGCCCTGCAGGGCGCCGCGATCGCCGTGGTGCCGCTGGGCATCAGCATCCTGCGCGACGAACTGCCGCCGGAGCGGGTCCTGTCCGCCGTCGCGCTGATGAGCTCGACGCTCGGGATCGGCGCGGCCGTCGGCCTGCCCGTCGCCGCCCTCGTCGTGGAGAACTTCGACTGGCACACCATGTTCTGGGTCTCCGGCGTGATCGGTCTCATCGACATCGCGCTGGTGCTGCGCTGCGTACCGGAATCCCCCCTGCGCAGCCGCGGCCGCTTCGACGCGCTCGGCGCGCTGGGCCTGACCGCCGCCCTCGTCTGCCTGCTGCTCGCCGTCACCCAGGGCGCCGACTGGGGCTGGGGCTCGACCCGGACGGTCGGCCTGCTCGTGACGGCCGTGGTGGTGGCGCTGCTCTGGGGCGTGTACGAGCTCCGCGTGCCGACGCCCATGGTCGACCTGCGGGTCTCGGCGCGTCCGGCCGTCCTGCTCACCAACATCGCCGCGCTGCTGATCGGCTTCGCGTTCTACGCGAACTCCCTGGTCACCGCCCAGATGGTGCAGGAGCCGAAGGCCACGGGTTACGGGCTCGGCGCCTCGCTCGTCGTCAGCGGCCTGTGCCTGCTGCCGGGCGGGGTGGCGATGGTGGCCCTGTCGCCCGTCTCGGCCCGGATATCCGCCGCGCACGGCCCGAAGGTCAGCCTCGCGCTCGCCGCCGGGATCATCGCCGTCGGCTACGGGGTGCGGTACTTCACCAGCCACAGCCTCTGGCTGATCATCGCCGGCGCCACCGTCGTCGCCTCGGGTACGGCCATCGCCTACTCGGCCCTGCCCGCCCTCGTGATGCGCGGGGTCCCGGTCGGCGAGACCGGTGCGGCCAACGGTCTGAACACCCTCATGCGGTCCATCGGGCAGGCCTTCTGCAGCGCGACCGTCGCCGCCGTCCTGGCCGGCATCACCTTCCGGGCGGGCGGCAGGACCGCCCCCACGCTCCACGCGTACCAGCTGGTCTTCGTCATCGCGGCGGGCGCGGCACTCGCGGCCCTGACCGTCACGTTGTTCCTGCCGGGCAGGAAGCCGGCCCGGACGGGTACGGTCGAGGAGAGCCGCAAGGCGCCGGGCACCCGTAAGGAGGGTGTGCGGACGGCAGAATTCCGGGAGGGCGCATGACCGGCGGCCAGGCCATCGCGACGGCCCCCGTTCCCGCGGACGCGGGCAGTGGCCGGGACGCGATCCTGCGTGCCGCGCGACGGGCGTTCACCCAGCGCCCGTACGCCGAGGTGACGATCCGTCAGATCGCTGCGGATGCCGGGGTGAGCCCGTCCCTCGTGGTCAAGCACTTCGGCCGCAAGGAGGAACTCTTCAACACCGTGGCCGACTTCGGCCCGGCGGCGGCGGAGCTCTTCGACGCCCCGCTGGACGTGCTGGGACGCCACATGGTCGTCACGCTGGTGACCCACCGCCGCGCACTCAAGTCCGACCCTCTCCTGCGCGTCGTTTTCTCCCTCGGCAACCAGGACGAACGCTCCCTGCTGCGCGACCGCTTCCACGAACAGGTCACCGACGCCCTGACCGCCCGGCTCCCCGGACGCGACCGCGCCCTGCGGGCCGAACTCCTGGCCGGCCACCTCCTCGGCCTCGGCGCGACGCTCGGCCTCCACCGCGAGGGCGCGGGTGCGCACGCCACCCCGGAACGCATCGCCGACCTCTACGCGCCCGCACTCCAGAAGCTGATCACGGGCTGATCACCGGTGCGGTGCCGAGTGGAGCGGAGCGGTATGGTCTGGGCCAACCGACGAGGGGGGCCTCACATGTCTGTTCGCATCCGCATCCGCATGTCCACCGCCGCACTGGCCACGACAGCCGCGCTGGTGGGTGCCCTGGCCGGCTGCACCGAGGCGAGTACGTCACAGGGCCCCGGCGGCGATGTCCCGTACGTGGCACCGTCGGTGAACGCCGCGGCGGCGAACAAGGAGATCGAGCGGGACGAGGCCGCCGCGAAGGCCGAGGAGGCGGAGAAGGCGAACGCCGAGCAGCAGGCGGCGGCCGACGCGGCCGCGAGAGGGCCCGTGGACGTACGCGACGCCTTCGCCGGCCTCCAGGCCACGTACCAGGACGGCTGCGCCCCCGGAGGCGCCAACTGCGCCTACTTCCTTGGCCGGGTCAACGACGAACTGGCCCGCCTGGACAGGTCGATGAATGCCGACAACGGCGGGCCGAACCACTTCAAGGAGCCGATGGGCTGGATCGCCGCACTGCGCACCACGCTGGCCGGTGACACCTCCACGGCCAACCTGGAGAAGCACCGCAAGCAGCTGATCGGCACGCGCGACCGCATCAACGTCTGGATGCAGGGCCACCCGGAGGACTACCGCTGACGCGCGGTCACCACCCCGGTTCACCAGATGGCCCGGCCCGTCCCCGGCGCTTGCGGGCCGGGGGACGGGGGTGGACCGTGAGCGGCGCGGCCGGTGAGGTCGTCATGAACGGCGGCGGGCCGGGCTGCCCGGGATCCGCCACCGTCCCGCAGGCGCCGGCTCAGCCCTTCGCGTTGGGCCAGACGGTCACGTCCACCATGATGTACGTGCTGGGTGAGTCGTCGGGAGAGTGGCCCTGGTAGGTCAGCAGGGCCATGTGCCCGGATGCCGTGGTGATGCAGACCTGACGGTCCTTGCCGAGCTGGTTCACGTAGATGCTGTCGGTGAACCGGGTCTCCGCGCGGCAGACGGCGAGCGACCCTTCCTGGCCCGGATCGAGCCGTACCAGGGTCCCGTCGGTTCCCGCGTCGAGGTGTCCGCCGGTGCTGTAGTAGATCAGCTCGGACTCGCTGTCCTGACCGTCCTTCGGCTTGAGCTCGTCGTCCTCGAGCGTCAGGTTGTATCCGGAGGTCAGGTTGATGCCCGTGAACACCTTGGGCTCGGGGTCCGGCCTGGTGGAAGGCGCCGGATCCGTCGTGGTGCCCGCGCCCGTGTCCTCCCCGTCCCCCTCGGTATCGGCGCTCGGAGACGAATCGGCCTGCTGCGGAGTGCTGCCGCCCTTGGGGGAGTCGCTGCTCTGCGACGACTTGCCCTCGTCCTTGAGCATGACGTACGCCGTCCCGCCGCCCGCGATGCCGACGACGAGCGCGACCGCGATGGCGATGGCGGCGACCCGGCCGCCACGGCGCTTCGGGGGCTGGGTCGCGGCAGGACCCTGGGGCGGCAGCTGTCCGGGTTGCGTAGGGGACTGCGCCGGGTACGCGTTCGGGAACGGGGCCGGGGTGTGCGCGTGCGACGGGGGATACGGCTCCGTGGCCTGCCCCTGGACCGGATACGCGGCCTGCGGGTACGGGTTCTGCGGAGCCGGGGTGTGCGGGGCCGGGGTGTGCGGGGCCGGGGTCTGCGGGGCCGGGGTGTGCGGGGCCTGGCCGGGCGGCGGTGTGACCGGCGGTCCGAACCCCGGAGGCGGGGTGCTCGGGGCCGCCTGGGCCGTGGGCGAGTAGGCGACTGCCGGGGCGGCGGCCGGAGGCGGCGGAGTCTGGACCGGGGCGGGCGCGGCCGCCCGGACGGTGATGTCGGCGGCCACCGGGCTCGGCAGCCAGTCCTCGGGGCGCCGCAGCACCGTCTCCGCGTTCGCGGTCTGGCAGAGCGCGATGACCTCGGCGACCGAGGGCCTGGCCTCGGCGTCCTTGGCCAGGCAGCGGCTGACGAGCTCCATCAGCCGTTCCGGCACACCGGTGAGGTCCGGCTCCTCGTGGACGATCCGGTAGAGCACCCCGTGCGAGGTGCCCTCGCCGAAGGCCGGCGACCCCGTGGCCGCGAACGCCGCGACCTGACCGAGCGCGAAGATGTCCGTGGCCGGAGTGACCCGGCGCCCCGCGGCCTGCTCCGGCGCCATGAACGACGGTGTGCCGATGGTGACTCCGCTGCCGGTGAGCGAGGTCGCGTCGGCCGCGTACGCGATACCGAAGTCGATGACGCGCGGCCCGTCCGCGGCGAGCAGCACGTTCGACGGCTTGAGGTCGCGGTGCACGATGCCCGCCCCGTGAATGACGTGCAGCGCCTCCGCCATGCCGGCGATCAGCAGCAGCACGGCCTCGACCGGCAGCGCGCCGTGCGCGACGACCGCGTCCGCGAGAGAGGGCCCCGGCACGTAAGCGGTGGCGAGCCACGGCTGCGCACCGTTGGTGTCGGCGTCGATCACGGGCGCGGTGAACAGCCCCTGCACACGCTGCGCGGACTGCACCTCCTGTGCGAACCGCCGCCGGAATTCCGGGTCTTCACCGAACTCGGGCCGGATCACCTTGATGGCGACGGGCCGGCCGCCGGGCGTGTACGACAGGTACACCTTGCCCATGCCGCCCGCACCGAGCTTGGCGGCGAGGCGGTATCCGGCGATGGTGGCCGGGTCGTCGCCGGCCAGTGGCTGGAAGACCTGGGAGGCGCTGGCCCGGTGTGGCTGCTGACCGCTCATGAACTCGTCACTCCCCCGAAGAACGCTGCTGTCGACAGGGCACCTTACCCAAATCCGGGCGTGCTTCCGTCGCGCACGGGAGCTGTTACCGGTTCCGTACGAAGCGTCGTACGCACAGCCGTTGAGGCCCTGGGGCGGGTGGTTGGTTCAGAGGGGCGTGAGGAACGTGAACCGTACGCCCGTGGCCTCCTCCGACAGTTCCCAGAGCCGCTGCCCGGTCCCGGCGTCGGCCGCCCCGGCTGACAGCTCCACTCGCGTCGGTGCGCCGCGCAGTTCCGCCATGCCGTCCGGTCCGATGAACTCGCCGCTCTGCGCTCCCGGTTCGGTCGCCGCGTACAACTGCGGCAGCGCGCCCCGGTCCGGTCGCTGCGCGAGCGGCGTGAGGACGCGCCCGAACAACACCCTCACCAGGGCTACGGGCCCGTCGGACTGCAGATTGGTCGCGGTGTAGCCGGGGTGGGCGAGCACGCTGCGCACCGGGCTGCCGACTGCGGTCAGCCGACGGTGGAGTTCGTGGCCGAAGACGGCGTTGGCGAGCTTGGACTGGTTGTAGTAGCCCATCGGCGAGTAACGGCGTTCGCCCGTGATGTCGTCGAAGAAGAGCCGGGCCTTGCGGTGATTGGCCGAACTCACCGTGACGACACGGGGGTCGCGCCCTGCCGACAGAAGACCGAGGAGCCGCCCGGTGAGGGCGAAGTGGCCGAGGTGGTTGGACGCGAACTGCGATTCGTGGCCCTGCGGGCTCAGGGACCGGGGCGGAGCCATCACGCCGGCGTTGTTGACGAGCACGTCCAGCCGTGCGCGGTCGGCGTGCAGCCGGTCGGCGAAGTCCCGTACGGAGTCGAGGTCTGCCAGGTCGAGGCGGCGCACCTCGAGGCGCGCGTCCGGCTGCCCGGCGGTGATCTCCGCGACCGCGCGACGGCCCTTGTCCTCGTCGCGTACGGCAAGGATCACGTGCCCGCCCCGGCGGGCGAGCGCCCGGGTGGTGGCCAGGCCGAGGCCGCTGTTGGCCCCGGTGACGACGAACACGCGCCCGGTCTGGTCCGGGATCTGCTCGGAGGTCCAGCGTCGCTGCGGAGTCATGCGGCACAGACTGCCCTTGCTGGCACCAAGTGTCAACATGGCACTCAATGCCATTCAGGGCATGGAGTACCGTGAGGGGGTGAGCAGCCGCCCCGTAGTGACCATGGCCCAGCGCAAGCGTCAGCTCGTGTCCGACGAACTGACCGAATCGGCACTGCAGTTGCTGGCGCTGAAGGGATTCGACGCCGTCACGATCGACGAGATCGCGACGGCCGCGGGCGTGTCCAAGCGGACGTTCTTCCGCTACTTCGCGTCCAAGGAGGACGTGGTCGTCCAGTTCCTGGCCGACATGGGCACCGGCATCCGCGCCGAGCTGGCCGCGCGCCCTGACGAGGAGCGGCCGTCCGTCGCACTGCTCCGTGCCGTATGGGTCCCCCTCGGCGAATGCGCCGACCACGGGGACCGGGCGCTGCGCGTCGTACGGCTGATCCTCGGAACCCCGGCCCTGCACGCCCGCTTCCTGGAGCGCCAGGCGCAGTGGCGCGACGACCTGGCACGGGAGGTGGCGCGGCGTCCGGGGACCGACGCCGCGGCGGACCTCTATCCGGAGATGGCCGCGGGCATGGCGCTCAACGCCTTCGACGCCGTACTGCATCGCTGGAGCGCCGGCGACGGCAAGGAGTCCCCGGCCGAGCTGCTCGACCGCGCCTTCGCGGTGATCGCCCCGGCGCTGGACGCGGCCTCGGGAGGGCGGCGCGAGCCCTCCTGATCCCAGGGTGCATCGAGAGGACGGGGGATCGCGCAGGTGCTGGGCGCATGTCCACCACCCCGCGCGGAAGCGACGATTCCCGTTGCACGGCGGGAACGCCTGCTTGATCATGATCCGACGGTCGCCGGCGCAGCGGCGGCCGGTCAACGGACGGAAGGCCCTTCGTGCGCAAGCTCGTGTACTACATCGCCTCCAGCCTCGACGGCTTCATCGCCGGCCCGGACGGTGCCGACCCCACGGGACCGGACGGATTCTGGCCGGTACCCGAGGACTACATCGGGCACATGATCGCCGAGTACCCGGAGACCCTGCCGGGACCGGCCCGGGCCGCGCTCTCGATCACGGCGGAGGGCACGCACTTCGACACGGTCCTCGAAGGCCGGCGGTCCTACGGGATCGGCATCGCGGCCGGCGTCACCGACGCCTACCCGCACCTGCGGCACCTCGTGTTCTCCCGCACGCTGGGCGAGAGCCCCGACCCCGCGGTGGAGATCGTCGCCACCGATCCGGTGGCGCGGGTGCGGGAGCTGAAGCAGGAGGAGGGCAAGGACATCTGGCTGGTCGGCGGCGGCGAGCTGGCCGGTTCCCTGTACTCCGAGATCGACACCCTGATCGTGAAGCTCAGCCCGATGACCATCGGCGCGGGCATTCCCCTCTTCTCCCACAAGGCCACGTTCGACCCGACCGCCTGGACACTGGCGGATCACACCGTCCTCGGCAGCGGGGCGGCGTTCCTCACGTACGAGCGCGCCACGACCGCCGCCGCCGTCACCGACTGACCCGGGTGAGCTCCGCGAAATGTGGCGGCCGAACAGGGCCGCTTGCGCGAACGCATACCCGTACCCGGACACCCGTACCCCCGCACCCCGTGGACACAGCACGCCGACCGGCCGAGGCGATGGCCCCGGCCGGTCGGCGCTACGCGCTCCGGCGCTGCGGTGTCCTTGTCACGGCGCGGCGTCAGGCCGTGGCGCAGGTGGCGCCGCTGAGGGTGAACGCGGACGGGGCCGCGTTCGTACCGCTCCGGCTGCCGGTGAAGCCGACGGTGACCGAGCCGTTCGCGGCGATCGTGGAGGTGTACGACGCGGGGGCGACGCTCACCGAACCACCGGTCTGCGTGGGGATTCCGCCCCACATGTTGGTGACGGTCTGGCCGTTGGCGAAGGCGAAGCCCAGCGTCCAGCCGTCGATGGTGGTGGTGCCGGTGTTGCGGATGGTGATCTCCCCCTGGAAGCCGCCCGACCACTCGTTGACGACGCGGTAGCCGACGGAGCAGCCGACGCCCGGCGTGGTGCCGCCCTCGGCCGTGGTGACGCCCACCGTCGCCGAGCGTGCCGAACGGTTCCCTGCCGCGTCGCGGGCGTACACGGCGAACGTGTACGCGGTGTCGGCGGTGAGACCGGTGACGGCGACGCTGTTGGTGGTGGAGGCGGCGACGGTCGTCTCCGAGCCGCCGTTGACGCGGACGACGTCGTAGCCGGCCACGGCAACGTTGTCGGAGGCCGCGGCCCAGGTCAGCGAGGCAGAGGTGGCGGTCACCGAGGAGGCGGCCGGGGTGCCGGGCGCGGTCGGGGCCTCGGTGTCCTCGGAGGTGCCGCCGCCGTAGACGGTGGCCTCGTGCGAGGTCTGGGCGATGCCGTTGGTGCCGTGGAAGATGCGCTCACCCCACGAACTGAGCTGTGTGGGGTCGAAGCCGATCGTCAGGTCGAGGATCGGGTCGGTGTTGCCGCTCCAGGACCAGGCGATGTAGCCGAGCTTCAGCTCCTCGGCGGTGGCCATCATGGTGTCCTCGTCGGGGTCGCCGTACTGGTCGGCCGGACCACCGAACTCACCGATGAGCAGGGGCAGTCCGGCGTCCACGAAGGCGTGGAGGTAGTCGGTGACCTTCTGGGCGGTGTTGTAGACGCTGTACATGTGGATCGAGAAGATCAGGTTGCCGGTGGTGTCGGCGTCGTACACCGCCTGGGCGTTGTCCCGCATGACGCCCTGCCAGTCCTGGCCCCAGTTGGGCGCGTCCACCATGATCGTGTGCGCGAACCCGGCGCCGCGCAGCTTCTGGATCGCGGCGGTCGTGGGTGCGGTCCAGCCGGCGGGGTCGGTGTTGCCCCAGGGCTCGTTGCCGATGTTGATGACGACGTAGTCCTCCTGGCCGGCGAGGACGTCCTTCAGGCTGATCCAGTAGTCGGCGGCGTGATCCAGCGTGCCGGCGGCGGAGTCCTCTCCGTACCCCGTGGTGTCGTGCACCTCGAGTACGCAGATGAGCCGGTTGGCCTTGCACTGGGCGATGACGGCGGCCACGTCGGCGGGGCTGTTCCTGCTCCAGCGGAAGCCGTCGGAGAGAACGACGCGGACGGTGTTGGCGCCCGTCGCCTTGATGTCGGCCAGTGACTGGGTCTCGCCGGGGTACCAGGTGTGGGCGTGGTTGACCCCGCGCATGACGAAGTCGTTGCCGTTGCCCTCGACCAGGCGGCCGTCGCTGATGTGCAGCCCGGTCGCGGCGGCACCGGCCGCCTGTGCCGGGGCGAGACCGCCGAGGGCGAGGAGCCCGATGAGGGTGGCCAGGACGGTCAGGAGGACGGTGACGGGACTCTTGTGCCTTGCGCTTCTCGCTGTGCTCCGTGCTGTTCTCACTGCGGCTCCAGGGGGTGGAGGGATCAGGAACTGAGCATCGACAGACGTTCATCGGCTTCGTGGGAGCGCTCCCACGTTTGCGCGCTCCCATGAAGCCATTCAGTCAGGGGCACGTCAAGAGATCGGACAGGGTCGGATGCGGAGGAGTGCGGTCGCGTGTGTCCGATTCCGTGGTCGTGTACGGAAGTTGGGGGCGATGCGCCGCTGCCGTCGGTGCTGCCTCGGTGGCGCCCCGTGGTGCCGGGGCGGGCTCCCTCGTGGGTCGGCTCCCTCGTGGGTCGGCGCTCTCGCCGGTCGGCTCCCTCGCAGGTATGTCCCGCCACGTATTCGGGCGCCGCCCCGTGGGCTCACGGTTTGGTGTGCGGCCCGGGCGGGCCGCACACCAAACGGGCTTCAGGGCACGAGGACCAGCCGCCCCCGAAGTCCGCCCTCGGCCAGCCGGTAGTGGGCCCGGACCGTCTCCTGGAGGGGCACCGTCCCGGCGACGCGCAGGGTGAGCTGCCCGGTCCCGGCCAGTGAGGAGAGCCGGCCGAGGGCGGCACCGTCGGCCGCGACCCACTGCTCGTGCACACGGATCCCGCGGAGCGGGAGGGGCGCGGCACCGGCGACGACGGAGACGAAGGCGCCGCGGTTGCGTACGGCTCCGAGCGCGGGCGGCCCGACGACGGCGGCATCCAGGGCGGCGTCCACGCCGCCGGGAACCAGGCCGCGCACGGCGTCGGCGAGATCGGCCGACCGCGGAACGAACCACCGGGCGCCCGCACTTCGGACGAACGCCTCGTCCTCCGCCGCGGCACTCGCCACCACCCGCACCCCGCGCAGGGCGGCCAGCTCCACCGCGTACCCGCCGACCGCCCCCGCCGCGCCCGTCACCAGCAGGGTCGCGCCCGGCTTCGGATCGAGCAGGTCCAGGGACTGGAGGGCGGTAAGGCCGTTGAGGGGGAGGGTCGCAGCCTCGACGGAGGACAGCCGGTCGGGGGCGGGCGCGACGGCGGACGCGTCCAGCACGACGAACTCGGCATGGGTGCCCAGGGAGACGTCCAGCCGGTCCCGCAACCCGATCACGCGGTCCCCGGGCGCGAACACCCCCGTACCCGCACCCACTTCATCGATGTGCCCGGCGACGTCCCACCCGACGCCGATGACCTCCCGCGGGGCCATCAGCCCGGCCGTGACGAGGTCCCCGGAACGCGTCGCGGCATCCACCGGGTTCAAGGCCGCGGCCTCGACACGTACACGCACCTGACCGACACCGGGCACCGGCACCGGGACCTCCGCCACCTCCAGGGCCTCGGGTCCGCCCACCGCTCTCACCACGACCGCGCGCATGCGCGACTCCTTCCGTTCGGCTCCCTTGGTGTTCACGACCTTATGGAGAGCTACTCTCCATAAGGAAGAAGGCACTTCAAGGTGCCCAACGCACGGAAGGTGCGCCATGTCGACGACAACCACGCCATCCGAGGCGCACGGCGCCCGTGCCGCCTACGACGCCTACCTCGCCGAGTGCCCCGCGAGGCACCTGCTGGACCGGATCAGCAACAAGTGGGTCAGCCTGATAGTCAACGCGCTCGCCGACGGGCCGCAGCGCTACTCCGATCTGGCCCGGACCCTCGCGAGCGTGAGTCAGAAGATGCTCACCCAGAGCCTGCGCGCCCTCGAACGGGACGGCCTGGTCACCCGCACCGTCACTCCGTCGGTGCCGGTCCGTGTCGACTACGCGCTGACGCCCCTCGGCAGGAGCCTGGTCCCGGTGATGCAGACGATCAAGGCGTGGGCGGAACAGAACATGGACGAGGTCCTGGCGGCACGGACGGGCTACGACGCGGCACCCTGACCACCGGACGGGACAGCCCTCAGCGCCCCCGGTCGGGCCCCCACCACGGCTCGGGCCGCTCGGTTCGGGACATCGGGAGCCGCCGCAACTTCACCGGTCCGGGATCAGGCGTGGCGCTCCACGGGCCCGTCATCTCCTCGCCGTTCAGGTAGCGGCGGAGCCATTCGGCGAAACCCATGCGGTACTCGGTCCAGATCCGGTTCTCGTCCTCGACGAGAAGCCGGGGAGTGGTGGATCCGGCGTCGAGGAAGAGCGTGTCGTCGTCGGCCCTCGCCAGCGGCCAGAGCCCGTCGGCGGTACCGAAGCCCAGCGCCCTCGGCGCGACGAGGGGCCGGGGGTCCTCGTCGGCTTCGAGATGGAGCTGCTCCCAGGGGATCTCGGAACAGCTCCGGACCGTCTCCTGGATCCACTCCCCTAGGTTCCATCGGCCGGTCGCCGGATGGGGCAGGTACAAGTTGTCGTTGAGCTCGATCGGCGCGTACGCGTCGACGAGGACCCGGTAGTCGGCGGGCAGCCGGATACCGAGTTCCGAATGGAGCCGGTCCCAGGCGCCCGGGTCGGCGTAGCGGTTCTCGGCCGGGCCGAGCATGGCCAGGACGGCCGTCAGGTGATCGGACACGGAGCTCCCGGTACGGCAGGGCAGAGGCGAAACGGCAGGCAGCGGCGAAGAGGCGAAGAGGCGGTCAGGGTGGCGATTCTCCAGTGGTGGAACCTGGCGGGGCACCTCGGGTGTACCGGGAGGGAAACGGAACCCTGAGCGAATTACCTGGAACCGACCACCGGAAGCGATCACCGGAACCGACCGACGGAACCCACCGACGGAACCCACCACTGTCATCGATCCTCGGAACCGACTGCCTGAATTGATCACCGGAATTCGGACGCGGATCTCGGCTCGGCATCATGGCGTGAGCGAAGCCGTACCGACCGGTCCTTGACTGCTACTGTCGCGCGGCATTGTCCCCCAAGGTTAAGGACCCACGTCGGTGATCAACCAACTGTCGCGATATACCCGGCATATGGCCATGCTGGTCATCCTCGGTGTTCTGATGATTCTGCTTTCCCAGATGGGTTCGTCGTCGTCCGGCTTCCTTCTGACGGGAATCGTCACCGCCCTGGTCGGGGTGGGTCTCATCGTGCTCACGATCGTGGGCGGACGTCGGCAGCGCCGATAGGCGACGCCCGTTGCCCCGTACCGGTCTCCCCCGCAGGGGGATCCAGGGACGGGCGGAGCACAATCGACTTCACGGCCGAGCTCTGACGGAGTCCTTCAATCGCCGTGCGGTGCCGCGCCGTTCCGTGTCCTGCCCTGTCTTGTCCTGTCCGTCCTGCCCTCAGATACGGAGGTCGGGTGGGAACGCCGTCGAGCGAAGCTCTGCGGGCAGATGCCCGGTGTCGTTGTAGAGGAGCACGACGGCGGGCCGGCCGGGTTCGTACTTGATGACGGTCAGGGCGGCGTTGGCGTGATAGAGCCCCATCCAGCGCCACTTCGGAGCGTCGAGGGCGGCTCGGACGAGCCAGCCGACGAGGAAGTTGTGCGTCACGACCAGCTCATGGCGGGGCTCGTCACCGGCCACGGGACCCGTGAACCGGGCGAGGGCTGACCGGGCCAACTCCGGGCCCTGTTCACGCTCTTCGGCCGGGAACTGGGCCAGCCGGCCGAGCATGGCGTCGGCCGGCTCAGGGGGAAGCTCGTGTCGTTGGGGCAGGTAGGGGATGTAGTCCCCTGCCGCCTCGGACACGTGCAGGGGTACGCCGTCGAGCTGCTCGCGGATCAGCTGAGCGGTCCGGGTCGCCCGGGGGAGCGGCCCGTGGTGGATGGCCGTGAGCGGGCTGCGACGGAGCCGCTCACCCAACAGGACGGCTTGCCGGCGGCCGATGCCGGTCAGCTCGCTCTCGTCCGGTGAAGCCTCTCCGTGCCGTGTGAGGTAGAGATAGCGGGTGGCTGTTCCAGTCATCGGGGCGAGATCCTCTGTCTGCATCGGTGATCTTGCGAGTGTCTGGACGGACGCGGACACGTGCCGCGTGGTTCCCGCCGCGGACGGAGGCATCGCGACGAGGAACCCGCCGCCCAGGGCCGGCCGACGACCCCACCCGACAGGGCTTGACGTTGCCCCCGGGGGAAGGGTTTACGGTCGTCGCACCATGAGGATCAGCGAAGTCGCGCGGCGCGCGGGTGTGACGACGAAGACAGTCCGCTACTACGAGTCGCTGGGGCTGGTGGCCCCCGCCCGGCTCGCCAACGGCTACCGGGACTACTCCGAACACGACGCCCGCCTGGTGCGCGAAGCCCGGGAGCTGAACCGCCTGGGGATTCCGGTCGAGCGAACGCGCCCCTTCCTCGAATGCCTGACCAAAGGCCGGGACCACGTGGACGACTGCCCGTCCTCCCTGGCCGGCTACCGCGACGCCATCGACGACCTGACCCTGCGGATCGAGGAACTCACGGCACGCCGATCCGTACTGTCCCGGCACCTGCACGAGGCCGCCCACCGCAACACCGTTGCCGACGGATCCGGCGCCGAAGGGAACACCGTGAACGCTGCGAGTCACCTGGCCGGTCTTCCCGCAAACCTCCCCGTCCCCGAGGACGACGGGGCGGCCGCGCACCTCCCGGGGCGGGCGTTGCCGGACATCGAGCTGCCCGACACCGCGGGCGGTGCCGTCTCGCTGCGCGCGCTGGGGGAGGGGCGGTCGATCGTCTACTGCTACCCGCTCACCGGACGCCCCGACACCGACCTCCCCGAAGGCTGGAACAGCATTCCGGGAGCCAGGGGCTGCACCAGCGAGGCATGCGACTTCCGCGACCACCACGACGACCTCGAAACCGCCGGAGCGACCCACGTGTTCGGCCTGTCCAGCCAGGACACCGCCTACCAGAAGGAGGTCGTGGACCGCCTGCGACTGCCGTTCCCGATGGTCTCCGACACCCGCTTCCGCCTGTCCGCGATGCTCGGGCTTCCGACGTTCGACGTCGGCGGGGTGCGCCTCTACAAACGCATCACCCTCGTCGTCCGTGACGCCCGGATCGAGCACGTCTTCTATCCGGTCTTCCCGCCGAACACCCACGCCCAACAGGTACTTGGATGGCTGCGGGCCAACCCGCTGTAGCCGCGTCCACGTGGACGCGAGGACCTCCTGAGGTGTCGTACGGCGACGTTAGGCTGTGGATCATGCCGGATGACTCCCCTCTCATACAGAGTCTGCGTACCGCGGTCGCCGCCGCACCTGCCGATGTACCCCTGCGGCTCCACCTGGCCGAACTCCTGCTGGATGAGGACCGGTCCGAGGCGGCCGTCGCCGAGGCGGCCGTGGCCCTTCAGCACGCGCCGGGCGACGCCCAGGCCCGAGCCCTGATGGCCCGGGCGATGGGTGCACCGGCCCCGGCCCCCGCGTCGGCCCCGGCACCGGCCCCACCTCCGTCCCCGGCCTCACCTCCGTCCCCGTCCCCGGAACAGCTCCCCGCCCCGTCCCCGTCCCCGTCCCCGGAGCAACCTCCGCGCCCGCGCACCGGGTTCGACTGGAAGGCCGCCGAGGACCAGGTCGGGGACGCAGTACCGCCGCGGTTCGCCGAGACGCCGGTCCGCGCGGATGGCCAGGACGACTCCGCGGACGCCGACGCGTGGGACGTGGAGGAGCCCGGCACCGTACGGCTGGCGGACGTCGGCGGCATGCAGGACGTGAAGGACCGCATGGAGGCCGCCTTCCTCGCCCCGCTGCGCAACCCCGAGCTGCGCAAGCTGTACGGCAAGAGCCTGCGCGGCGGGCTGTTGCTGTACGGCCCGCCCGGCTGCGGCAAGACGTTCATCGCGCGGGCGGTGGCCGGTGAACTCGGCGCCGCCTTCCTGTCCGTGTCCGTGAACGACGTGCTCGACATGTGGATCGGCAACTCCGAGCGCAACATGCACGAGGTCTTCGAGACCGCGCGCCGAAAGGCGCCCTGCGTGGTCTTCCTCGACGAGCTGGACGCCCTCGGCGCCAAGCGCAGCCGTACCGCCCACGGCGGCATGCGCAACGTGGTCAACCAGCTGCTCAGCGAGCTGGACGGCATCGACTCGGCTGCGAACGAGGGCGTGTTCGTCCTGGCCGCCACCAACGTGCCCTGGGACGTGGACAACGCCCTGCGCCGGCCCGGCCGCCTCGACAGGACGATCCTCGTCCTTCCGCCCGACGGCCCCGCCCGGGAGGCGATCCTCCGCTACCACCTGCGGGACCGGCCCATCGAGAACGTCGACCTGGGCAAGCTCGTCAAGATCACCGACGGTCTGTCCGGCGCGGACCTGGCTCATGTCTGCGAGTCGGCGGCCGAGCGGGCACTGCTGGACTCGGTGCGCACCGGAACCGTACGGATGATCGGCATGAAGGACCTGGTGGCCGCCGCGAAGGATGTCGCGCCGTCCGCCGAACCGTGGTTCGCCTCCGCGCGCAACGTGGCGATGTTCGCCAACGAGGGCGGCATGTACGACGACCTGGTGGCGTACCTGAAGAAGAGGCGCAAGCTGTGACCACGACCCTGCACCCCGCCGTGGAGCGGGCCGATCTGCTCAACGATCTCAAGCGGTTCGAGGAGGCCAGGGAGCTGCTGGCCAGACGGCTCGCGGAGGACCCCGAGGACATCCGGGCCTGGGTCGAACTCGCCCGGAGCCATGTCGAGGACAAGGAGGACGGCGCGAAGGCGCTGGAGGCGACCGAGCGGGCTCTCGCCCTGAACGCCGAGGACATCGGGGCGCTTCTCATGCATGCGCGCGCCCTCCGCGTGGGAGGCCGTTTCCCGGAGACCGAGGGCGTGCTCCGGGAAGTGATCCGTCTGGCCCCCGACTACTGGTTCGGTTACGCGCGTCTCGCCGACTGGCTGTGGCGCATCCGGGCGGTCCGGTCCGGACAGGGCAACGGCGGCGAGATCCGGCGCGAGGACCTGCAGGCCGCCCTGCGGGAGGCCGACCTCATCGCCCAGGAGGCCATTCGGCTGGGCCCCGAGAAGGTGTACGCCTACGAGGTGGCGTGGCTCATCGCCGACATGTCGGCCGACCGGAGCGTCGCCGACCGGATGGACGAGGCCATCCTCCGGCTCGACCCGCAGCACGAACTCGCCCTGGCGCGACGGACGAAGAAGGCGGCGACCGCCCCCGGCGTCAAGGCGAAGGAGGCCGCCACCCTCTACGCGGACGCACTGGCCACCGCCCCCGGTTCCGCGCCGATGCAGCGCGGCCTGGACGCGGCTTCCTACCGCCTGCTGCGCGGCGTCCGCTGGCTGGCCCTGCTCTGTCTGGCCCTCGCCGCCGTGGGCATCGACCTGTTCGCGACGGACGGGGAGACCCGGCGGGAGCTGCCACTGGTTGTCGGCCAGCGGCTGTGGGACCTCGTCCCCATGGCGGCCATCTGGGCCCTGGGCGCGCTGCTGCGGTACCGGCGCCTGCGCGCCGGCATCCGGGTCAACCTGCACTCGCTCATCCGGCGTTTCACCTGGTCCCGGGTCGTCCTGGGGCAGGCCGCGTGGGCCATGCTCTGTGCGCTGCTGATCACCCAGATCCCCTGGACGGAACGCACGGTCCCGCTGGTGCTCTTCTGGGCCGGCCTCGTGCCGGCGGTGGCGACGATGTGGTTCGACCGGCCGAAGACCCGCTGAGCCGAGCCGCGATCCTCAGAGCGACGGGAGTTCGAAGAATGACAGTGATGACGACGACCGAGCCCTGCGTCGTCCTCGACATCGGCGGCGTGCTGGAGTTCACACCGGAGACGGGGTGGGTGCAACAGTGGGAAACCCGTCAGGGGTTGCCTCCGGGCACGGTGCACGAACGGATGCACGACGTATGGCAGGCCGGCAGTCTCGGGAGCGTCACCGAACGAGACGTCCACGAGCAACTGGCAGCCCGCTTGCGGCTCGACGCGCCCCAGGTCGACGCCTTCATGGCCGGCCTCTGGACGGAATACCTGGGCACCCCCAACGAGGAACTCATCGCGTATGTGCGAGGACTCCACGGAAAGTGCAGGCTGGGCATCCTGAGCAACAGCTTCGTCGGGGCCCGGGAGCGGGAGACTGAGCTGTACCGATTCGACGAACTGGTCGAGCAGATCGTCTACTCCCACGAAATCGGCATCGAGAAGCCGGACCCACGCGCCTTCGAGGCGACCTGCGCCGCCCTGGGGGTGGAGCCGGAGAGCTGCCTCTTCGTCGATGACGTCGCGGTCAATGTGGAGGCCGCCGAAGCGGCGGGTATGCAGGCGCACTTGTTCGAGGACAACGCCCGGACGATCGCGCGCATCGCGGCACATGTGAGCCGGAACGGCAGCAACGACTGACAGGACGCCAGCCCGGGCGAAGTGGCCGAACCCGGTCCTCCGCCCGCTCGCCCGGCCGGGCGCAGCCCGGGCGCACGAGGAGAGTGGCCCTCGGGTTCCGAGCGGCACGACCGAACGGTAGGTTCAGGCCAGGGGGGGGCATGAGCGATCGCGACTGGTACGACGACAGTGAGTACCACGACGCAGTCCAGCGGGCAGAGCGTGCGACGCGGTTCGGCCGGGCGGCGATCGCCGGTACGGCGGGGGCGCTCGGCTGCGCGCTGGTCGCCCTGGCCGTTGTCTGCGTCGCCGCGCTTGTCGCGTTCTTGTACGTCGTGGTGGCAGCGGACTGGCGGGGCGTGTCCGGCTGACCGTCGTGGGAACAGAGAGCGGCAACTCGCGATCCGTCATGCGCTGCCCTCACTGATCCCCGACACGGCGCGGCGGGACAGACACTCGGCACGCGCCGCGCACGATGCGCACGGCCAACAGGGCCGGCGACCGACGAGGAACAGGAAGGTGCCATGGGGTCCATGTGGACGGGCGAGAAGGTACGCCTGCGAGGCGTCGAGCCCGAGGACTGGGAGGGCTTTCGCGACCTGGCCCAGGACACCGTGGACAACCGCAACGCCGACCTGATCACCCCTCCGCGATCCGCCGAGAGCTTCCGTTCGTGGACAGCCGAGCGGGCGGGGCGGGCGCCGGGCGGTGAGGCGTTCCGCCTGGTGGTCGAGGGGCTGGCCGACCGCGCGTTCGCAGGGTCGGTGACCGTCGGAGAGACCGACGGCCGAGCGGGACGGTTCCGTACGGGCATCGAGATCGCCCGCGATCACCGCCGCAAGGGATACGCGGCCGAGGCGACCCGACTCGTCCTCACCTACATGTTCGCCGAACAGCGCCACAACAAGTGCGAGGTCGAGGTCTACGCCTTCAACGAGGCCTCCCTCGCCCTCCACCTCGGGCTGGGCTTCGTCGAGGAGGGGAGGCTTCGCCAACACGAGTTCTTCGCCGGCAGCTACCACGACGTGGTGCTGCTCGGCATCACCGCCGACGAGCACTGGGCGACGCACCCGCGCCCGTCGGTACGGTGATCCGCGGACGACAGGGCCGCGGGAACACCGCCGTTCAGCTCACCGACCGACGACGTCCGGGCCCCCTGGGCCCTGCGGGTGCCTCAGTAGTGCCACCGGTTCGCGCTTGCTTCGTAGCCACACGTGATCCTTCGCCCGGCCGCGTCCGTGGTCGTCGCCCCGACGTCGGCCTTCCGGCAGAACTGTCCGGCGCGGTAGCAGTTGCCGGCATTGGACCGGATGCTGCAAACCTGCGTCGTGTCGGAACTGCCGCCCGCCGACGTACCTCCGCCCGAGCTGCCGCTGCCACTACCGCTGTCCCCGCCGGACGAGGACGACCCGCCGCTGGTGGACGTACCGGTGGACGAGGCGCGCGGTGGGTGCGCGCATGACTCGTTCGCCTCCACGATCTCGAACGCGAGCTTCGTCGCCGTGCTGTACGTGCCGGCTGACGGCTTCTGCGTGCACACCTTCCAGTTGGAGGTGTGCACCACGGAACGTCCCAGTTCGCTCGCGTCAACGTACGAGACCGACTTGACGTGGTGTCCGCGAGCTTCTGCCACGGCCTTCTGGAGGTTCCACCCGGAGTAGTCGCTCACCGTCTCCATGACGACAGGCTTCTTCGAGGGAGTGGCGGAGGGAGATGCCGAAGCGGTGGCGGGAGGGGCGGACGGCGAAGCAGACGTGCCGGCCGAAGCGGAAACGGACGCCGAAGCGGAGACCGACGAGGCGACCGACGCGGAGTCCGAAGCCGTGTCCTCGTTCCCGCCGGAGCACGCCGAGATGCCGAGGGAGAGGGCCATGAGCCCGACGACCAGGGCTCCGTAAGCCCGGCGCGCTTTCCCCCTGCCCCGCATGTCCTTGGCGCCGTTGGATATGGAAGACCTCGGCGCATTGCGAAGAGACATGCGACCCCCTGGTTCTTGTTCTCGATCACTGCTGTTCGCCCCGCACCGGCATGCGGTGGGGCGCCGTGGATACGGGCCGCCTCTGAGGTGTGACCACTTGGAGTGCCGGACCGGTGAGAGCCGAGCCTAGGCCGGTTGTGAGGATTCTGTGTAGCTGATCTCGATATTTCGTGATGACGTTTTGGCTTCTCCGGTGCTCCAGGTGTCAGCCCCTGCAGGAGGGGCGGTGCCGTGCCGCACGACGGCCCGGCCCCACCGACCCACGGGAGCCAGCTGGACCGTGCCGGACCGGACGGACGGACCGGATCGGACCGGACTGGACCGGACGGATCGGACCGGACAGGACGGTCCGCTGGTCGTTCCGTGACCGAATCGGTCGTCATTCGTGCTCCCCGCCGGCAGCGTGCCGGTACAGGGTGGTGCAGGGGTTCTGATGCGACGCAGGCTGCTGGGTCTTCTGGTACTTCTTCCTCTGTTGGCCGGTTGCTTCGCGCCGTCGCCGCCGCGGATCGAGGCGCACGAGGGCATCGAAGAGGCGTTCCGGGTGCCGTTGCCGGTGCCGACGGACGCCTCGGGCGGTTGGACGCTGGTGAACCGTCGCCTGGGGATCATCGGCCAGGACAGGGTGGCGGCGAAGATCGACGAGGACGGGAAGGTTCTCTGGCGTACGACGCTGCCGGCTGAGTTCGCACTCACCGGACGGGCGGGGCGGCCGCAGGCCGTCGCCACCCCGTCCAGCAGCGGGATCACGCTCGTCGGCGCAGCTTCGTCCGGCCGCTTGCCGCCCCTGGCGACACTCGATTCCGTCACCGGCAGCGTCACGAAGCTCGCCGCGCCTTCGGTCCGTCCCCCCGGGAAGTTGCGGTTCGTCACAGTCATCTCGACAACAGCGAACCCAGGGCAGGCGGTGGCCGCTACATGCCTGCCCGGGGCCACATGCACGGTGACCGCCTGGGACACCTCCACCGGCCTGGTCCTGTGGAAGCACCGCACCCGCGGCCCGGCCGTCTTCGCCGACCCCTGCAACCAGGAGGGGGAGCGGGACGGTGTGGCCGGCCGCTGGGCGTGCGATCCGCTGACCTTCGTCGCCGACGGCCGCCTCGTGCTCCTGCGGCGCGGTGAGGACCGGCTCCGCTCAAGGCCCGTCGACCTGCCCCGAGGTGACATCGGGCAGGTGATCCCCACCCTCTACCGCGTCCTCGTGATGACGGCCCCGCACGGGCCCGGCTGCCGGGCCCAGGCGGCTGCGTACGATCTCACGACCGAGTCGCCCACCCCGGTCTGGCGGCGCAACTTCACCTGGGACCAGCCCCAGGCGGCCCTCCATGAAGGCTGCCGCAGGGATCCGTCGATCCCGCTCCTCATGGCCTACCGACTGACCCTGCCGGACGCGGCGGGCGCCCTGGTCGGTAGCTACTACGACGGCAAGTTTCCGTTGCGTCTGAAGCCCGGCGAGTATCCCGTGGCCGACGCCGGCCGCGTGTTCGCCTGTCGCGGAGACGGCAGTTACCGCGACCCGAAGCCCATGCCGTCTCAGATCCGCCAACGTCACCCGAAGGAACTGGGCTCTACGGCGCGGGAGTTGGGGCAGGGAGCCTGGTACGTCCCCGGGAGAGGCCGGAAGGGCGAGATCATCGCCGTCGACGTCTACGGCGAGATCACCTGGAGGCGTGCCACCAACGGGACGCCGTTCTTCCTCACGGACAACCGCCTTGTATATGCGTACGGTTCGAACCTCATCGCGATCCGCGCCTCCGACTGAGCTCCCCCGGTTCCCGGTACGGCTCGCGCGCTGAAGGAGAACGTTCCTCTTGCTCGATTCGTCGACTATTGAGTACGCGGTATTCCCGAAGGGCAGGACTGCGGCGGAGGAGGATGCCGTCGTGGTTGGTGGAGCGGATGCCGACCGTGACCGGCCTACCCCACCATCCGAGGAATGACCGTCAGCCCACGTGAAAGGCCCCGTTTCTGCCGCGGCAGAAACGGGGCCTTTCACATGGAGCGCTGGGCAGGCCTTGCACCTGCATCTCCCCGCAGGAAGCGGGGCGTCTTTCCTTGGACGACCAACGCACAGGCAACCGCCCCGTCGAAACGGAACGCGCCCTCAAGATCAACTATAGCCCAGGTCTCCGATCGTGGAGCCTGAGCCTGCCGGGGAGGCGAGGACGCCACGACCGCAGGCGGCGCAGTCGGTCACCATCGCGTGTACGAGAGCTGCGGGAGCCTCTCCCCGAAGTGCGCGGGGCGACCGAAGTCCTCGGAGTAGTCGTCGAGCCCGAGGCGCAGACCCGGGCCGTCGGTCTGTGGGCTAAGCATCGGGAAGGTCTGCCTTGGCCGCAGCGGCTGTCCTGCGGGGGATGACGACGATCCGTTCGTCCGGGGCGACGACGAGCCCCGGGGGAAGGCTGGGCAGATAGGAATCGGTGAGGTCGCGGCCAACGACGGCGATGTCCCCGTTCTCCAGTTCCCAGATGTCCGGGCATCCCTGCTCGCCGCCCGTGGTCCCGAGCTCGGAGGGGGATTTGCCCAAGCGGCGCACCAGCGACGAAGAAGGATCGGCTTCCCAGCCCCGAATCATCACGGTTCTCCATTCAGTCCCCCCGAAGGTAACCGAGCTCACACCTGGCGCAATGTCGGGCAGCGGCTTCCGGCCACCCGAACGCGACGGCTGATCCCCCTGCACGTACGGGACAGCCAGGCGGATCACGGTGGAGTCGCCCGACCCTTCGTGCCGTCGCCTGCGACTACGAGGGGGTGGTACCCGGCCGCAGCCAACCGGTGCCGTGCAAGGCGGACCGGGCCGGGGCCGACATCCACACTCACTACGCGAACCTCTCGGCACGACAGAAGCTACTTACGCGTCGGAGTGCTCCGGCAGGGTGAGCCAGTCCGACCAGGAGATCTCTCGGCCGAGGAAGCGCGGCTGCTCGAACGGCCAGTCAGCGGCGATCCACTGCGGCACCAGCTCATCGAGGGCCCGCTCGACCTTGCTGTCCACCAGCTCGTCCACCACCCACCAGCAGATCTCGCCGTCCGCGCCGGCCCTCTCCGGTGGATCGATGTAGACGCAGCCGAGCAGAGCTGTCTCCGCCGCGTCGAACAGCGCGTAGTTGAAGGACTGGTGTGCGGCGATCTCCTTCTCGTGCCGCAGCAGGTCGGCCTGGTCGGCCTCATAAGTCATGGTGGCCGCAGGCCAGCCCCAGGCTGGGCCGAAGATGGTCCACAGCCGCTCGCGCGAACCCATCACAGCCGGATAGTCGAGCGGGGTGTCCGCCTCCCGGATCGGCCGCAGGTGATGACCACTGCCCGGCAGCGGTACCAGGACTGGATGGACGAAGTTATCGGGGAGCCAGCTCATAGCGCCCGACCGTAGCAGCGTGCGGCCTTCCGTTCCTCTGGGTTTTGCTCGCATACCGCCGGGACCGGCTCTCATGCCGGGCAGTACCCGCGATCAGCCGATCGAGACTCCCGTTCGATCGACTGACTCCATGATCGGTATGGCAACGGCTTCTGAAGTCGAGCTCTGAGGACGGCCGGAAACCGGGCAAAATCAGGAGTTGTGGATGAGCCGACTTCAGCTCTCGCTGCGGTGCTTGAGCCCGATTCTCGCTGTGTTGCGAATCCGCTTGGTGCGGCCGTCTTCGGCGAGGATTTTGACGGCTTCGGTGTTCGTCCCGGCGGCGGTCTTGAGCTGGAGCCAGTTGGAAGACGCGAGCAGGTTTGCCGGCTGCCAGGGCAGCTTGAGTGTGATTGCGCGGAACAGTGACCACTCCCGCACGCGCTGAGCCAGGAAGGGGTGGTCGATCGTGGCCGGGGTCAACCTCTGCGCCCACCCCTCGTAGGCGGGACCGCTGAAGAAGCCGGCGGCTCTACGATCCAGATGCCGCAGTACAGCAGACCGGGCCATCGGCAGGTCCGGATCAGTGAGTACGCGGCTGACCAGGTCAACCTCGTTCGCGTCGGCAACGTGTCCCAGCTTGTCGACATAGGCCGCGAAGCGTACGTGCTCGTCCGGGCTCTGCAGGTCGTCGTGGACGTTCATGCGGCTTGCTCCTCGCGATGGACCGGGACGCTGTTCTCGAATCGTGCGCCGGCGCGGACCAGGGATCCTGAGCACTGCCCGGCGCACGACGCTCGGTCGGCCGGTCAGATGTCTGCTTGGACAGGCACAGCATCCGTACGACCGTAGCCGAGCACCTGGGCAAGGGCTTCACGGAAGGGGGCGATGTCCTCGGACGGTGCTTCGATGGCGGCCTCGATCTCGCTGTCGGTCAACCGAAGGTCGTCCAGAGCTTCCGGATCGAGGGAGAGGCGGAGGATATTGCCTGTCAGAACAGCCTTGCGCACACAGCCATATGCGGTGCCTTGCCGAGCAGTGACCAGGCAGTGCGTGTCCATCCCCAGGCCGACCTCTTGGTCATCCGGCTCCTCCTCGCCCGCCATGAACATCAGGATGAAGCCGCTTCCGTCCTCGCCCTCGGCAAGGGCGGCTTCGGTGAAGTAGCCGGCAGGGTCGATCGCGGTGGTGGCCGCGCGGGCGGTGAATCGGAACGTCATGACCGGGTTCTATCAGCACTCCGTGCCCAGCATGAGACGTGTACGGGGTGGTGCTTCATCACAGATCGTGTGATTTCACGACGCGGCCGTCTCACCGCCCTTCCCGATCCTCCGAGGCGCGCTTGACCGCATAGCAGCAAAGACGGGTGCCGTAGAGGTCCAGGGCGTCGTCGGGGCCCGTGGCGTAGTGGTCGGCGATCTCCGCCCAGCGGTCCCAGCCGTAGAGGCGGGCGTGGCGGCGGTCGTCGTCGGTGCGTTGCGGTTCGCGGAGCTCCGTCGCCGTGGCGCGTTGCCGCAGCCATGCCTGCCATGCGGAATTCCCGGTGGGCTCGGCGGCGTGCGGGTGGGCATCGACCGACAGGTCTTCGTTCGGAGCGTCAGTCATCCGGTTACGGAGTTGCGCGGTGATGTACGCGGCGGGACTTGCCGGGCGCCAGGTGAGCCACCAGGACGTCAGCTCGGCGGCGATGTCGTGAGCATCGAGGCCTTGGTCGATCAACGGCCGTAGTGCGTAAGCGAGTCTACGTAACCCTTCGCCCTGGGCCCAAGGGATGTGCGGGCGGACCCGAGCGGCGATCCGGATGTCGGCGGCGACCCGTAGCGGGCTCCTCGGCGTCGAGGTTCTGGGGCGGGAGGAGGGCCGTGACCTCGCGCGCCTGCGCGGGGTGTCTGTACACCTCTCGTCTGCCTCAGCTACAGGTTTGCGGGGGCGGGCAGCGAGAGATTGGGGCTCACGCACCCGACCGCGAGAACCGTCCGCCGCTGAGGTGAGCACGGGCGGCACAGACACCCCGACAACCCGGGCCCGGAACCCCTGACCCTCGAGCCGGTTACCGTGCGCCCTGTCGTAGACGTACGGGATGGTGGCCGCGTAGATCGTTGCCGTACCCGAGTACGGACGTCCCGGAAGCCGCAGATTGCGTCGCGACCCATGCCGCACCCAGGCCAACGCCCCCAACTCCCGCAGATATCCGACGTGTCGCTTTACCGTCGCCCTCGACAGAGCGCAGCGGGCGGCCGTCCCGTCGAGGTCGTACAGAACGGTGCCCGCGGTGTAATCCATCCGCCCGGCCAGGTCCCGCGCGATGCGTAACGTCGCCTCCCCGGCCCTCGGATGAAGCCCGGCCTCCTCGACCAGCCACACCACAGCACGCAACCACGCCCGGGGCTGCGCATGCCGGGCGGCGGTCGTGGACGCCTCCTGGAACGGGCCAGGGACGGGCTGCCAATTCGGGTCCGGGCATGACTGAGAGACGCGGCACGGGGCCGCGTCGAGAACACGGCGCATCACAATCCAGGGAGTGGTGAGAGGGGCAGTCCACGGCAGGAGCGCCGGGTGCATGACGGGAGGTTCGACAGAAGGGCGTTACACGTTCGGCTTCAGCGCAGGAATGACCTCGTGACAAGGTCAAATATGTGGCCGGTCAGGGAGATGAGACAGGAGTGACGCCTCTGTCCTCCTGCGACCTCTCGGTATCTTTGCGTGCACGACGCGGAGGCAAGGGAGACGCATGGACAGCCCATCCGAGCGGTTGCTCGACACCGGGGGCGTCGCGGAGATCGCGGGGATCACGGCAGCCACTGTCCGCCTGTACCTCAAGCGCACCCGCAGGCGAGTGACCGACGGTCTTCGCCTCAGGCCGGCGGATTTCCCTCTCCCCGACGATCAGTTCGGCCGCTCGCCCGCCTGGCGGGAGAGCGCCATCAGGGAATGGCTCGCCGTTCGGCCGGGGCGGGGGCGCGCGACTCCGGGCGTGTAGAGGAGTCGCGGCGGGCTACGGCTCGGTCGGACCGGGCGGGGCTCTGACCCAGGACGGAACAGCTCATCCGCGCCTCAGCGACGTCACGAACGCCGACCAGGAACTGCGGGCCACGGATATGTGAGGTCCTCCTCGTTCCTTCGAATCCCGCACGCCGACCGAGTCGTGCAGCTCAGCCACTTCGACGCACTCGCCCCCCGTACCGTTGCTGTAACTGCTCTTACGCCACTGGGGGAGGGGCGGGGATTGCGTCATCGGTCATGCTCCTTCTGGATCGCACGCATCAACGAGGCCGATCGTTCAGGGCTGAGGGCCAGGGCCCTGAGATGGTCGAACGCCTTGGTGTACAGGCTGACATCCGATGCAGCCTCCAGGTAGACCGAGTCGGTCAGGCCCTCTCGGTAGACGACGTCCGGGTCCTCCTGCTCGGGAAATCCCAGGATGGTGAACGGGCCCGTCGCAGGATAGGCGCCGGCGTCGAAGGGCAGGACCTGCACGGTTACGTTG
This sequence comes from Streptomyces sp. NPDC002809, assembly GCF_040295435.1. NCBI lineage: Bacteria > Bacillati > Actinomycetota > Actinomycetes > Kitasatosporales > Streptomycetaceae > Streptomyces > Streptomyces sp. NPDC002809. The sequence continues at coordinate 158,571 of NZ_JBEOVJ010000005.1, read as the reverse complement.
CGCAGGGCTGTCGTGCCCAGAACATGGCCGATCTGTGCGGCCATGGTGGAGCGGCTGCCCACGACGTGCCTGAGGACACTCTCGTGGATCACCGTCCAAAGGTCGGGTGAGGGGGCGGTGGTGAGTAGCTGCTGCCTGCGCATGCGCACTTCGACGAGGTTGCCGATCTCGTCCTCGGAGTGGTCGGCGGAGGCTCTGCTCAGCTCTGCCGCGTACTCAGGCGTCTGGAGCAGACCGGGGACGAACTCGCCCTGATAGCTGCGCAGGTCGGACGCTGCCTGTTCAAGACCCACGTAGACGGAGAACCAGGCCGGGACCGCATCGCCGTGGCCGTGCCACCAGCCCTTGGTCTTCGACTCCTTGGCGAACGACTTGAGCAGGTCGCGGAGTTCTGTCGTCGTCCCGTAGAAGCGGCAGAGCGCGTCGATGTCTGAAGGTTGCACGCGGCCGAGGCCCGTCTCCAGCCGGTTGACCTTCGATCCGCTCCAATCGAGCTCCTTGCCGACATCGTTGCAGGTGAGACCGCTCTCTTCGCGGAGCTTCTTCAGCTCGATGGCCAGGCGGCGCCGACGCGCTGTGGGGGAACCGGACACTTCAACTCTCCTTGTTCCAGTGAGGGTTCCATCTCATCCCGAACCGGCTCCGGGTGTCATCACTCGTACGAGCGAATCTCTTCGTGCACATTGCACCGCGGGATTTCAAGGCGACATTCTTGGCATGAAGCAACCGTGAGTCACGCTCCATCGCGAAGGGTGATGGACGTGCTCGCTCGGTGGGAGGTGTCGGCTCGTGGTGAGTGGAACCGGAATCGGAGCTTGCATGATGCGAAAGCCCTGGGAGCTGCCGTTCCTGGCGGAGTCCGCTGAGGTGGCCGGTCTGAGGCGCGTAGTGCGGCGGCATCTGCGGCTGTGGGGTCTCTCGGATGTGGTGGACGCTGCCGAGATCTGTGTCAGCGAGCTCGCGGCGAACGTCATCAGGCACGTCGGCGAAGGAACGCCGGTGACACTCGTTGTCGAGATGAACGGCACTCATCTTCGGGTTGCGATTCGGGACCCGGACACACGCGCACTTCCGACGCTTGTGCACGCGGGGCCGGACGACGAGTCGGGGCGCGGCATGTCGTTGCTGAATGCTGTGTCGGACCGGTGGGGCGTCATCCTCGGTGCCGAGTCGAAGCTGGTCTGGTGCGATCTCGCCACGTCGCTCGCCACCCCGGACGGTCATGTCGACGACCGTCGGGTTGCCAAGGGAGAGGCGTGTTTGAGGCTCTACTCGGGCGCCGACGGCGACGAAGGCGGGCGGGCGAGTGTGGCTGTCATGGAAGAGGCGGCGATCAGGCTGATCACCGACCTCCTCCGTTGGCTACGCGTTCACGGCTCCGACGTGGACGAGGCACTTGACCGGGCCCAGAGCCGCTTCGAGGGGGAGACCGGCGCGGCCTTGTGGCGATGAGCTGGAGTACACGAACTATGGGGGAATTGTGCTGGTTGCATCCTGGAGGGGGGCTACCTGGCGCAGTCTCCTCCCGCCGAAAGTTCGATTTCAGTGCGCAGGGACGCCGGCGTTCGCCATGTCGTGCCGCGATGGCCTCTGTGGCACATGCGGTGGCAGTTGGCGCAGAGGAAGGCTAGGTCCTCTAGCGCGGTCTCGCGAGGGCCTGAGAGGTGAAGGGGAAGCACATGGTGCACCTCGATGTACCCGTCGCCGAGGGCTCCGTACCGATGGCCGAAGTTGAACGCACACACTGAGCACTGAAGCGGGTGTCCGAGCCTGATTGCCTGGGCGATCTTACGTCGGCGGAGTGCCGGATTCCGCTCGCGAAACGTTGCCCAGCGGGTCAGGAGACGCCCCTCGGCGGCCGGGACTCCGTCCTCGTCCACCTCGCCGGGTTGTTCAGGGATGAGTGCGATCGCGCCGGAGGATATTCCGCTCTCGATGGCCTGGGCGGCGAGCAGCATTTCGGCCTCGCGTTCCATGAAGGCTTCGGTGACGAGCCTGGTCAGCCGACCCCCTCGGGTGGCGGGGCCGGCGTAATCGCGGCGGCTTGTGATCAAATCCGCGCTCTTGCGGCTGACGCTGGCGACAGACCGAAACTCGGGCACGTCGCGAGCCGCGGCTCCGTGGATGGGCAAGGCCTGGAGGAGTTCAGCGAGGTCGTGTGTGGACTGCTGGTAGGCCCTGAGCTGGCGCCAGTCGTTACTTACGACACGCGAGCAGATCAGCAGCAACTCGTCCCAGGTCCAAGAGGGGCTGCGCATAGGCAATATCGTATGTGTGTTCGTGACGGTGCGAGTGGTGTCTGGCGTGAGCCGACTTGTGCCGCACACTGGAGGACGGTCGTGATGTCAGTAGGGTCTGTCACCCTCTGTGAGGGCGGAGTGCGAAGAGTATCCGCCAGGCGAGTTCGTAAGGAGGGTGTGTGACCAGCACTGAGAGCAAGTTCACCTCGGTGGAGATCTGCGCTGGGGCGGGGGGCCAGGCGCTAGGCCTGGAGCGCGCCGGCTTCGATCATGCGCTGCTGATCGAGATGGATAAGAGTGCGTGCGAGACTCTTCGTTATAACCGCCCGTCGTGGGAGGTGCACGAGGGGGATCTCAGGGAATATGTCGAGAGCGGGGAGGCGGTGGCTCTCGCCGGCAAGACCAAGATTGACCTGTTGGCCGGGGGTGTGCCCTGCCCGCCTTTTTCCTTGGCGGGCAAGCAGCTCGGCCGAGAGGACGACAGGGATCTCTTCCCGACCATGATCCGCCTGGCGGGTCAGCTGGACCCCTCGGCCATCATGATCGAGAACGTCCGCGGGCTGATGCAGTCGAAGTTCGATGGGTACCGCGAGGAGATCATCTCCGAGCTTCGCGAGCTGGGATACGAGTGCGACTGGCGAGAGCTGCAGGCTGGAGATTTCGGCGTCTCGCAACTGCGGCCAAGGAGCATCCTCGTAGCGATGAAGCCGAAGTACTGGAAGTACTTCGATGTGGACAACTGGTACAGGCCTCCCGCTGGCCAGGAGCCGGCGCTATCCGTCGGTGAGCTCCTCTCGGATTCTATGAGCGATCGCGGGCTGAAAGGGAAAGCTTTCGACGACTGGTTCAAGAAGGCGTCGAGCGGTATTGCCCCAACCCTTGTTGGTGGTTCCAAGAAGCACGGTGGTGCTGATCTCGGGCCAACGCGGGCAAAGAAGGCATGGGCTGATCTTGGGGTTTGCGGCCTCGGTGTAGCTGATGAGCCGGACGAGGAGACGGGATCGACTAAGAACCCCAGTCGGGATCTCGGTACCGGTACGAAGAACGGCCCCATGCTCACGGTTCCTCAGGCAGCTATGATCCAAGGATTTAACCCAGAGCCAGAAGAAAAACAATGGGAATTCATGGGCCGCAAGACAGCTGCGTATCGGCAAGTGGGAAATGCTTTCCCTCCGCCCGTAGCTAAGGCAGTCGGTGTGCAAATCAAGAAGGCGCTTTCCGCACATCGAGTGCAGACGGATTCTCTCTCAGTTATTCCCGCTCCGGCTGAGCCTGCTCAAGACGAGGGAGATTTCGTCAGCACACGCCAATGGTGACTCGTGCTCCCAAAAGCGGAGAACGGTCCAGCCCGCAGCGGTTAGCTGATTATTTGTGTCGCGGTCGCGAGCCATGTTCCGGGCTACCTTTTCAGACCAGTAACCGGGATTGGTCTTGGGTGGGACGTAGTGTGCGGGGCAACCGTGCCAGTAGCACCCGTCGATGAATACGGCGACCTTCGCCGGACGGAAGACCATGTCGGCCGTCCGGCGAAGGCCTGGCAAGGGCTTCGCTGCCACCCGGTAGCGGAGCCCTTTCGCGTGCACCAGGCTGCGAATCAGCTTTTCTGGTCTCGTGTCACGACTTCGGATCGCCTGCATGTTGCGGCGCCGTGCGGCCGATGAAGCCCAGGAATCCTTTGGTGGAATCCAGTCCTCTTCGGTACTCACCGTGACCACCCTTCGCTATTACTATTCTGATGAATTCTTCTTCGTCTCAGGGAGAATAGGTGCCTCTTGTGATTCTTCGTCTGAATCGGCAATTACCCAGTAGCGGCCATCCATGCGTGTGCGAACGCGATCGCCATGCTTTGGTCCGGCCTCCACGACTCGCGCGCTGACGAACTCGCCCTTCCGGGGGACAGGAAGCTCTAGCTGGGCGGCAGCGGCCTGATGGTTCGGGTAGTCGCCGAAAATCAGGATTCCTTCCTTGCGGAGTGCAGTCCGTGCGCCACCGTTATAGCGGACTCGCTTCATGTAATCTTTCTGCTGGGCGAGAGTGCGAACGACGGTTCGGTTGATGCGTCTCTGCTGAACCCTTCGAAATAGCTCGGAAACTTTTGCTTGCCCCGGGCTTCTGCGGGAGGCGGACCCTGCTTCCAGGATGAATTGGAGGGAGTCCGGCTCAATGTGCAACAAGAGGTTCTCTTCTAGTGCCTCATCTTCCCAGATCCAATGTACCAATGAGTGATGCTCCTTGGTCAGACGGAACTTGCCGTCGCGGTTTCCCTTCTTGGTGATCTTTCCGCTGGTTGTGAGTTTTTCGCGGTCGGCGCGCAACAGGCCGACACTCCATTTCCCTTTGTGGTCGTCGGCCCAGACCACCAGGCAGATTTCGCCGAGTGCCTCAGGGGGAATCATCCATTGATAATTCCTCTGCGAGAACTTGCAATCGACCTCGATGCCCTCGATGAGGTAATCCATATCGTGGCCACTACTGAAGCCAAATTCATGTAGTAGGTTGATTTCGATAAGAGTGCCGGCGTGCGTTTTCTCGGTCTTATGCAGTTCGTTCCAGTCGAAACGTCCGGTGTGCTCGCCGTCTAGTAGTTGATCGATGGTGGCGCGGAGTACTTTCGCAAATCGTTCTCCTTTTGGGTCGAGTTTAAGGATATGCTCCCGAATGGTCACCATTTCGGTATTGTCGCCTCCCGGCGAAGTCGACGAGATGGCCTTCGCGGCTGAAGAGTCCTGAGGGAACAGGGGGAGCAAGGGGAAGCACCTCTTTTGGTGTTGATCAGTTACAATGATATTTTTTCGGTGGGTAATTGGGCAAGATATGTGCATGGTGCATAGTCAGGAAGGCGCCGTGAAGCTCACGAGGAACCGGCGGAGAGACGTCCGGGGCCATGTGTCCAGTGCGGTCGCGGTCATCCGCGCGTTGGGCGATCGGCTCGACCCGAGTGCTACGCAGCCTAGACCGCATCACTGACATGTTCCTGGCCGCCCAGTTCCCGCACGTACCCGACCCCCCGCTTCCCACCCAGCAGCAGTTCCTCGCCCGTCGGGACGAATCCCGTCCGTGTCAGGACCGACCGTGAGGCTGTGTTGGTGAGCGTGGCACCCGCGCGCAGCTTCGTCAGGGCGTACGTCGTGGTGCAGAGCGTGAAGAGATCCCGGACGGTCGTCGTGGCCAGGCCCCGGCCTGTGGCCTTTTCGGCCAGGCGGAAGCCCAGTTCCGCCGCGCTGTCCGCCACGTCCACCAGGTTGAACCGGCCCAGGATCTCGCTACCGTCCTCCGCCACCAGCACGTGGAAGTGGCAGGCGCCGGTTGCCTGTTCGGCCAGGCGCTCCGCGTGGCGGGCTGCGAAGTGGGTGAAGTAGTCGTCGCCGCGGTCCGGTACGGAGGCGGCGAAGAAGGCGCGGTTCTCCTGCTCGAACGCGAGGAGGGCCGGGGCATGCTCGGCTCGCAGGCGCTGGAGTTCGGGCATGGCGGCAGGGTAGGCAAGCAGGGCGTCCGAAGGCATCGGGGATTCGGCGGAGGCGGAGGACGACAGCAACGGGGCGGCGTCGAGGCCGGTTTCTCGGGCTTCTGGTACTGGCCGCCGATCCACGGGATGGCGGTGGCCGGCCGACTCACAGCATCCCGGATCGGAACCGGGGGTTTCCGACATCAGGTGAACTCCGCCCGGCGGTCGGTCCCGACTGCGTCGGACGGTTCGTCGCCGCGTTGTCGTAGGGCGGCGTTGAGCAGGGTGTCGAGCGCCTGTTGGGACGACTGGAGCTGCGCGATCGCCTCGGTGGCGCGACGGCTCTCTCGTTGCAGGTGCGTGATCATGCCGGGGCAGGCCGACGGTATGAGTCGCTCATCCTCGTCGTGGACGCAGTGCAGCAGCTGGGCGATGACCGTGGTGGGCAGTCCGGCGGCCAGCAGGGTGCGGATGTGGCGCACAGCGGCGACGTCCGAATCGGAGTACTCGCGATAGCCGTTGCTCAGTCGCACCGGCTGGAGCAGCCCCTGCTCCTCGTAGTAGCGCAGTAACCGTGGGCTGACCCCTGTGGTGTCAGCCAGGGCACCGATCCGCATACGGATCCCTCGCTTCGAGGTTGACCTTCACATCGATGTCACACCTTAGCGTTCTGGCTGACAGCCACTATTCCAGTGAGGGAGCCGGTCATGCCGGGAGTCGTAGTCATCGGAGCAGGCCCGGGGATCGGTCGTTCGGTCGCCCGGCGATTCGCGCGAGAGGGCATGCCTGTCGCGCTCGTTGCACGGACCGCCGGAACACTGACCGCCGCAGCCGAAGCGGTCTCCTCCCATGGAGTGCCCGTCATTTCCCTGATCGCCGACAGCGTCGACGAGGCGGCGCTGCGTGCCGCCCTCGACGCTGCGGCCGATGAGTTCGGCTTTCCGGACGTCGTGGTCTACAACGCGGCGATCATCCAACCCGACGCGCCAGGACAGCTGCCCGCTCGCGCACAACTGGACGCCTGGGCCGTCAACGTGGTCGGAGCGCTCACCGCCGCCGCCCACATCGCGCCCGAGATGGCGCGGCGCGGGGGCGGTTCGTTCATCATCACCGGCGGAATGCCCGAACCGAAGCCGCGATACGTGAGCCTTTCGCTCGGCAAGGCCGGGGTGCGGACCCTGGTGGCCCTGCTCGATCAGGAGTACGGGTCGTCGGGGGTCCATGTGGCCAGTGTCACCGTGGACGGTCCTGTGGCTCCAGGTACGGCTTTCGACCCGGACCGCATCGCCGAACACTACTGGCGGCTGCACACCCAGCCTCGACACGAGTGGCAGCAGGAAGTCGTCCACAGCGGCCTCACGACCAGGATCTGAACCGTCGGCACCTGCCGCACCCGCACCCGCACCCGTCCAGCGGGACCGGGGCTGTCCTACGTGCTCCATGCCCCCGCCCCGCCCCGCCCCGTACGACGGCTATGCGCCGCCGTGGCAGTCCCGGTACGGCCGCCCCGTGCCGCACCAGCACGCCGCGCTTCTCGCCGGGGGCCACGGGACCGCGCGGCCTCGGGCTGCCAGGGTCGTCGCGTACTGGGGGAGCAGGTCCGGGTCGGACGGGGAGGCGGCCTCGGAGGCGGCGAACGCCTCGTACGACGGGACCGTGCCCGTCACTATGCCGAGGTTCGGGGTCCCCGTCGCATGGAGGTCGCGCAGGGCGGCCTCCAGGCGGGCCAGGTGGTCCGGGTGCGAGGCGTACTCGCTGCCGAGGCCCGGGTACGCGGTGAGGAGCTCGCGCAGTTCGGGCTCCGGCCAGTGGAGCACCGCCACCGGGAACGGGCGGGACAGGGCCGTGCGGTACGTGCCCAGTTCGGCGCGGAGACGGGTGATCTCGGCCTGGAGCTCGCCCGGGTCCGAGGAGCCCAGCGCCCACAGCCGCTTCGGGTCGTGGAGTTCGTCCAGCGGGACCGCCGCCGTGTGGAGGGCGTCGGCCAGCTCGTCCCAGGCGTCGTGTGTGACGCCCATCAGGCGGCGTACCCGGTGGCGGCCGGTCAGCAGCGACTGGGTGGCGTACGGGACCTCCTCGCCCGGGGCGATGAGCAGGGTGAGGGCCGTCGAGAAGTAGTCGTGGGCCGACTCCAGCTCGTCGTGGGCCTCCAGGGTCTCGGCCGCGATCTCCCAGGGGGCCGCCTCCAGCGGGCCGGCCGCACGGATCCCGTCGATGATCGCGCGGGCCTCGGCCTCGTGGCCGTACTCCCACAGGTTGGCGGCGTTGAGCGCCTTCACCAGGTGGGGGTGTTCGGTGTCGGGGTCACTGAGCAGGGCGTCGTAGAGCGTGGTGGCGCGGGCGCGGTCCCCGGCGAGTTCCAGATGGGCCGCCGCCTGGAGGAGCAGCGGTTCGTGGTCCTCGGGGTACTGCGCCGCGGTGCGCAGCAGGCGCTCGGCTTCGGTGGTGTGGTCGGCAGGCGTGTCGGGGCGCATGAACCACACGGTACTGCCGTCGAGGTGTTGTACGGAGGCCTGTTCCGGCCCTGGTGAGTTACGGGGCTTGGGCCTATCGTGCGGGCCGTGCGTCAGCGGATACGTGAGCGGATACCGGTGGTGGTGCAGCGGGACCGGCGCGGGAGACGGCTGGCCGCGCGCGGGCTGTGGACGGGCGCGGAGCTGGTGGTGACCCTCGGCGTCGTCCTGCTGCTGCTCGTCGCCCATCAGCTGTGGTGGACCAACCGGCAGGCCCGCGCCGAGGCCGCCGACACCGTGCAGGCCCTCCAGCGGGACTGGGACGAGCCCGACGGCGCCGAGGCGTCGGATCCGCCGGCGGAGGCGTCCCAGGAGCCGGCGGACGACAGCCCTGCCGTGGGGGCGGCGGACGACGACGCCCCCGCCGCCGCGTCCGCGCCCCGCCGGTCCCAGGCGTACGCCGTCATCCGTATCCCGCGCATCGGGCTGACCGCGCCCGTCGCGCAGGGCATCAGCAAGCGCGGCGTCCTCGACAAGGGGTACGCCGGCCATTACCCCGGCACCGCGCAGCCCGGCGGTTCCGGGAACTTCGCGCTCGCCGGGCACCGCAACACCCACGGCGAGCCCTTCCGCTACATCAACCGGCTGCGGTCCGGCGACCGGATCACCGTCGAGACCCGGGACGCCGTCTACACGTACACCGTCGACAAGACCCTCGCCAGGACCCAGCCGGGCGACGGCGGGGTCGTCGCCGCCGTGCCGCGCAGCAACGTGAAGCCGTACGTGGGCTACCGGGCGCCCGGGTCGTATCTGACGCTGACGACGTGCACGCCCGAATTCACCTCCCGCTACCGGCTGGTGGTGTGGGGGAAGCTGACGGATGTGCGGGGGCGCTGACCGGCGCGGGCGCGGTCGCGCATGTGATCACGCGGGTGGTGTGGGTGTGGTTGTGGGGCGGCGGGTCGTGCGGGTGTGGTCGCGGGGCAACGAGGTCGTGTGGGTGTGGTCGCGGGGCGGCGGGGTCGTGCGGGGGAGGTCGTAAGGTTCTCTGACGTGCTCAGACGACGTCCGCAGTTGTTGTGGTTGCTGGTTCCCTACGTGCTCTACCTGGGGGCGCTGCCGTTCGTGAACCGGGTCCGTCCCGTTGTGTTCGGACTGCCGTTCCTCTTCTTCTGGCTGCTCGGGGCGACCCTGCTGACCCCCGTCGCCGTATGGCTCACCCGGCGGGGTGACCGCCGGTGAACGCCGCCGTCGCGACCTCCGTCTTCGGGGTCTTCATGGTCGCCACCGTCGCTCTCGGGCTGCTCGCCGTGCGCGGCCGGCGCGGGCCCGGGCGCGGCGGGCTCGCCGAATGGTCGGTGGGCGGGCGCAGCCTCGGGACCGTCTTCATCTGGGTGCTGATGGCCGGTGAGGGCTACACCAGTTTCAGCTATCTCGGCGCCGCCGGCTGGGGTTACAACTACGGGGCGCCGGTTCTGTACGTGGTCGCGTACATGTCCTGCGGTTACGCCGTCGGCTACGTCGTCGGGCCCATGCTCTGGGCGTACGCGCGCAAGCACGGACTCGTCGGGATCACCGACATGGTGGCCCACCGCTTCGGCCGGCCCTGGCTCGGCGCACTCGTCGCCGTCCTCGCGACCGTCTTCCTGCTCCCGTACATCCAGCTCCAGATCACCGGCATGGGCGTCGTCGTCTCGACCATCTCCTACGGTGCCATCAGCCTGAACTGGGCCTACTTCATCGCCTTCGCCGTCACCACCGGCTTCGTCGTGGTGAGCGGGCTGCGCGGCAGCGCGTGGGTGTCCGTGCTGAAGGACGTGATGGTCATCGCCACGCTCGGCTTCCTGGCGATCTACGTACCGCTGCACTACTTCGACGGCTACGGGCCCTTCCTCGACCGGCTCGTCACCGAGAAGAGCGAGTGGCTGACCTTCCCCGGGCACGGGGACAGCGGCCTCGGACAGGCCTGGTTCATCACCACGTCCTTCCTCAACTCCCTCACCGTCGTGATCTTCCCGACCACCGTGGCCGGCTACCTCGGCGCGAAGAACGCCGACGTGCTCCGGCGCAACGCGATGTGGCTGCCCGCCTACAACGTCCTGCTCTTCGTTCCGATGCTGCTCGGCATGGCGGCGCTCTTCGTCGTCCCCGGGCTCGTCGGGGCCGAGTCGAACCTGGCGCTCTTCAAGCTGGTCGTGGACTCGCTGCCGGCCTGGTCGGTCGGGATCATCGGCGTCGCCGCCGCGCTCTCCTCGATCGTGCCGATGGCCGTCTTCATGCTGGTCATCGGGACGATGTGGGGGCGCAGTGTGCTCTCGCTCGTACCGCGCTGGGAACGGCGGCAGAAGGGCGCGGCCCAGGTGGTCGTCGTGGTCGCGGGGGGCTTGGCCCTGCTGCTCACGTACACCGCACCGAACACCCTCGTGCGGCTCTCGCTCATCTCGTACGAGGGCATGGCGCAGCTGCTCCCCATGGTGCTGCTGGGGTTGATGTGGCGGCGGCTGACCCTGGTCGGGGCGATGAGCGGGCTGGTCGTCGGGGTGGGTGTGGTGTGCGGGTTCGTGTTCACGGAGAACGATCCGGTGTGGGGTGTGAACGCCGGCATCGTCGCGCTGGGCGCCAATCTGGCCGTCGCGCTGGTGGTGACGTACGCGGGGCCGCGCGAGCGTGACGAGCGGCCGGACGACGAGGTGCTCGCGCGGGACGAGATCGAGGACGAGGACGAGCTCGTCCCGGCGGGCTGAGCGAGGGCGCACGGGGCCGTTCCCGCGTGGCGTTCGCGTACGGGAGCCAGGCCATGCGGGCCGTCAGGGCCGTTCCGCGTGGCGTCCGCGTACGGAGAGCCAGGGCCGTTTCCGTGGCGTCCGCGTACGGGAGTCAGGCCACGCGCTCGGACGGGGCCGTTTCCGCACGCGGCCCCGTACCTCAGTCAGGTCCGGTCGCGCAGCAGCAGCACGCTGACCGTCGCCACCAGTGCCAGCCCCACCGACAGCAGCAGCGCGCCGTCCGCCCCCGAGCCCGACGTCGCGATGGCGATCGTCACGGCGACGCCCGCCGACGAGCCGATGTACCGGGCGGTGTTGTTCGCGCCCGAGCCCATCGCCGCCCGCTCGTGCGGCACCGACTCGATCGCCAGCCGGGGCAGCGCGGCGTTCAGCAGACCGCTGCCGGCGCCGGACACGACCAGGGCCGGGATCAGCCGGAGCCATACCGTCGCGTCCGGACGCCCTCCGGCGTCCAGCGTGCCGAGCAGGGACACCACCCCCACCGTGTGCAGGACGAAGCCCGCGGCCAGTTGGTGGCGGGCCGGCACCCGGCCGGCCAGCCGGCGCGACTGCAGGGCCACGACGAACGCGGTGCCCGACCAGAGCAGGAACAGCCATGCCGCGTCGATCGTCGACAGCCCGAGCGCCCGCTGGAGCAGCGTCGGCAGGAAGCTGAACAGGCCGATCACCGAGAGGCCCGTGAACAGACCGCCGGCCGACGAGGCGAGGAACGGGCGGCTGCGCAGCAGCGCCGGATCGATCAGCGGGGCCGACGCCCGGCGCTCCACCGCGAGGAACACCAGGGCCAGTGCGACGGCGGCGAGCAGCAGCAGTGCGACGGGGGCGCGCAGCCAGCCGTCCCGGCCGAGCGTCAGCGCGGTCAGCAGCGCTGTCATCGACAGGCCCAGCACTGCCGCGCCCGCCAGGTCCGGGCGGCCGCCGCGCGGGGCCCGGGACTCGTCGAGCGTACGGAAGGCGAAGGCGGCCGTGAGGAGGGCGGCGAGGCCCAGTACGACGTACGTCAGCCGCCAGTCGACCGAGCCGAGCGACCCCGCCAGCAGCGGGCCGAGCGCGATTCCCACGCTCACGAACGCGCCCCAGATCCCCGTCGCCCTGATCCTGGCCGCACCGGCCGGGAACGCCCCGACGAGCAGCCCCAGGCTGGTGGCCAGGATCGCGGCGCTCGCCGCCCCCTGGGCGACCCGGGCCAGGGTGAACGTGAGGGTGTCGGTCGCCAGGGCGCCGAGTGCGGTGGTGAGGCCGAGCGCGAGCGTGCCGATCAGGAACAGTCTGCGTCGGCCGTAGTCGTCGGCGAGGCTGCCCGCGACCAGCAGGACGACGGCGAGACCGAGCGGGGTGCCGTTGAGCAGCCAGGCCTGGCCGGAGGGCGGGGTGGCCAGGGCGGCCGAGATGCCGGGGAGCGTCGTCATCGGCGCGGTGTAGTTCATCAGCGCCACGGCGGTCGCGACGGAGGTGATCGCGAGGGTCGGTCCGGGGCGCGGGCGAGCGGGCGCAAGGGGTGCGGAGCCGGTCGGTGGCGCGGGGCGGGGGCGTACGGGCTGGGCGGGCTGGGCCATGGCATCGCTCCGGGGTTCGCACGGTCGTTGCGCGATCGGGTCGCGGCACGTCCGTAGTGGGTTCAGTGAATGAACTCGCGTCGACGGTGCCGACGCTAGCACGGTCAGTTCATTCATCGAACCGTGAAGGAGTAAAGTGATCCCATGGCACTCGGCAAGGACTACGCGAACCAGCAGTGCTCCATGGCCCGCGCACTCGAAGTGGTCGGCGAGCGCTGGACCCTCCTCGTGGTGCGCGACGCCTTCTACGGCGTACGCCGGTACAACGACTTCCTCGTGCACCTCGGCATCCCGCGCGCCGTCCTCGCCACCCGGCTCCAGACCCTCACCGAGGCCGGGGTCCTGGAGAAGCGCCGCTACCAGGAGTCGCCGCCGCGCGAGGAGTACGTCCTGACCGACAGCGGCAAGGCGCTCTGGCCCGTCCTCGGCACCCTCGGGATGTGGGGGCGCGAACACCTCCCCGGCACCCTCCCGATGCGTGTCTTCGTCCACGCCGACTGCGGTACGGAACTGGGCGCGTACGGCACCTGCCCGGCCTGCTCCGTCCCCGTACCGCCCGAGGACGTCGAGATGAGGCCCGGCGACGGGCTCGACAGGGACACCGACAATCCGGTCAGCCGCGCACTGCTCGCTCCCCGCCGACTCCTCATGCCCCTGGAAGCCGATCGTGTATAACGGTTAACGGTTGAAGTTCCGCGCGCGACCGTGCGGACGCCGGAGACGTGGGAGGGGAGGAATCATGGACGCACGCGCCATGAACCGCCTGCGTGGTGGCCTCGCCCGGGTCCTGAGGCCCGCCGGGATCCTGCTCTTCTTCCTCACCGAGGTCCTGCTCGCCGAGGGCGGCAGCCTCTCCGCCGCCGTGGCGCTCGCCGCCACCGCGGCCGCCAGCACCGCGCTCGTCGCCTGCTCGGTCATCAGCGCACGCTGCGCCGCCCCGGTGCCCCGCACCCGGGTGCGTACCGCCATGCGCGACCGGGAGAAACGCACCGCGTTCCTCCCGCAACGGGACCCCGACGCCAAGGGGCGCCGCCGCCCCCGAGCCCCCGGCCATGTCCTCCTGACGGCCGCGTAGGGCTCTCTCCTCCCTGCTTTTCCGCCCCAGGTACGTACCCGCCCTGTGCGTGTACGTACGGGCGCCCCGCGCGGATCGTCATGCCGAAGCTGATCCACTTCCCGGCACGACGAGACCCCCGGAGGGCTCATCCATGTCCGCCTTCATGTCCGCATTCGCCAGCCTGGTCGGCGCCCTCGCCGACGCGCTCCACCCGCTCTTCCAGAGCGCGTCCATGGCCGCCGCGATCGTCCTGTTCACCGCACTCGTACGACTCGCCGTGCACCCGCTGTCGCGGGCCGCGGCGCGTGGGCAGAAGGCGCAGCGGAGGCTCCAGCCGCAGATCGCCGAGCTGCGCAAGAAGCACAAGAAGAACCCCGAGCGGATGCAGAAGGCGCTCATGGAGCTGCACAAGGAGGAGAAGGTCTCCCCGCTCTCCGGCTGCCTGCCGAGCCTCCTGCAGATGCCGGCCTTCTTCCTGCTCTACCACCTCTTCTCCAGTACGAAGATCGGCGACGACGCCAACCAGCTCCTCGGCCACCAGCTCTTCGGCGCCCCGCTCGGCGAGCGCTGGCGCGACGCACTCGCGGACGGCGGGATGTTCGGGGCGCAGGGCCTCGTGTACGTGGGGCTGTTCGTGATCGTCGCCGCCGTCGCCACGTTCAACTACGGGCGGACCAAGCGCCAGATGGCCGCCAACCCCGTCACCCCGGCCGCCGGCCCCGACGGACAGCCGGTCCCGGGCATGGGCGCGATGACGAAGGTGATGCCGCTGATGTCCTTCTTCACGCTCTTCACCGTCGCCTTCGTGCCGCTGGCCGCCGCGCTGTACGTCGTCACGAGCACCACTTGGACCGCGATCGAGCGGGCCTACCTGTACCGCGACATGCCGGCCGCCGGTGCCGCCATGGCCACGGCGGCGTAGTCCGGGACGCGAGTGCGCCGGTCCAGTGTGTGAACAGGGTCTTGCGGAGTGATCGGATCTCTTGGAGGATCGGACAAGCCTGCGATGGCCGAAACCATCCGACGGGCCCGATCTCGACCAAGGAGAGAAAGACCGTTGAAGCTGCTTCGTGTGGGTACTCCGGGCGCGGAACGACCGGCGCTGCTGGACGAGGACGGAACCCTGCGTGACCTGTCGGGGATCGTCACCGACATCGACAGCGTGCTGCTCGCCGACGAGGACGCGCTCGCCCGGGTGCGGGCCGCCGCGGCCGCGCCCGGGGAACTGCCCGCGCTCGACGCCGAGGGGCTGCGGGTGGGCCCGCCGCTCGCCCGGATCGGCAAGATCGTGTGTATCGGGCTGAACTACCACGACCACGCCACGGAGACGGGCGCCCAGATCCCGACCGAGCCGATCCTGTTCTTCAAGGCGCCGGACACGGTCGTCGGACCCGAGGACACCGTGCTCGTGCCGCGCGGCAGCGAGAAGACCGACTGGGAGGTCGAGCTCGCCGTCGTCATCGGCCGCACCGCCCGGTACCTGGACTCCGCGGAGGAAGGGCTCGCGCACGTCGCCGGATACGCGGTGGCGCACGACGTCTCCGAGCGCGAGTTCCAGATCGAGCGCGGCGGCACGTGGGACAAGGGCAAGAACTGCGAGACGTTCAACCCGCTGGGGCCCTGGCTGGTGACGGCCGACGAGGTCGCCGACCCGCAGGCCCTGCCGCTGAAGCTCTGGGTCAACGGCGAGCTGAAGCAGGACGGCACGACGGCCGACCAGATCTTCCCGGTCGGCGAGGTCGTGCGCTACCTGAGCCACTTCATGACGCTCTACCCGGGCGACGTGATCAACACCGGCACGCCGGCGGGTGTCGCGATGGGGCAGCCCGAGCCGAAGCCGTATCTGCGGGCGGGGGATGTCGTGGAGCTCGAGATCGCGGGGCTGGGGCGGCAGCGGCAGGAGCTGAAGGGGGCGTAGGGAGCGAGGCCCGTCCTTGGTTCCTTGGCCCCTTGGCCCCGGGTGCGACCGGGGGCCGCTTCGTCCTCAAGCGCCGGACGGGCCCGACTGTGCTGGGCTCGGCCTGACTGTGCCGGGCCTCACTTGCTTCGCGATGGTGCCGGGCACGGCTTGATTCGCGCGTTGACCGGGCCGGTGGACGCGCGCGGCGCACGCGCTGGACGCGTAAAGATCGGAGGGGTGGGTGCTGCCGGCGGCGGCACCCACCCCTCCGTGCGTGTCGGAGGGTCCGGCCCCGGTCAGCCGCTGATCTTCGTCGCGAACTGTTCCAGCGCCTCGACCACCAGCGCGTGGTCCTCCGCCTGCGGCAGCCCCGACACCGTGACCGAGCCGATGACGCCCGCGCCCTCGACCGCGATCGGGAACGAACCGCCGTGCGCGGCGTATGTGTCCGGGTCCAGGCGCGAGGCCTCGTCGAACGTCGTTCCCTTGGCCCGGAACCGCGTCCCGACCAGGTACGAGCTCTCGCCGTAGCGCTCGACGACCTTGCGCTTGCGGTCGATCCACGCGTCGTTGTCCGCGCTCGAACCCGGCAGCGCGGCATGGAACAGCTGCTGGGCCCCGCGCCGGATGTCGATCGCGACCGGGGCGTGCCGTTCCCGGGCCAGGGTGACGAGCAGGCCGCCGAGCGCGTACGCGTCGTCGTAGCCGAAGTGCGGCAGTGTCAGCCGGCGCTCCTGGGCGATCAGCTCGGAGATGGTCGGAGCGGTGGGGTTCATGCGGACTGCTCCTCGGTGGCGGGTGCGGAGGCGTGGGCGGTGGCCGTGGGCAGGGTGACCGTGACGCCGTCGCGGGCCGAGCGGCGGGCGGCCTCCAGGACGTCCAGCGCGGCAGCGGCCTGGAGGGCGGTCACCGGATTCTCGCCCTTCCCGCGCAGCGCGTCGGTGACCGCCGCGTAGTACGCGGGGTAGTCGCCCGGCAGCGTACGGACCGGGGTGCCGCCGCCCGTGAGCGGGGACTCGCCCGAACCGAGCCGGCCCCACAGCGCCTCGTCCTCCACGCCCCACGGGCCGTCCGCCGACGGGCGCGCGCCCTCGCGCAGGGCGGCCTCCTGGGGGTCGAGGCCGTACTTCACATAGCCCGCCGTCGATCCGAGCACCCGGAAGCGGGGGCCGAGCTGGGCCGTCGTCGCGCTGACGTAGAGATGCGAGCGGACCCCGTTCGCGTGGGTGATCGCCAGGAACGTGTCGTCGTCGGCCGCCGCACCCGGGCGGCGTACGTCCGACTCCGCGTACACCTGGACCGCAGGACCGAACAGGTCGAGGGCCTGGTCGACGACATGGCTGCCCAGGTCGTACAGCAGTCCGCCGATCTCCTCGGGGTCGCCCGACTCGCGCCAGCCGCCCTTCGGCTGCGGGCGCCACCGCTCGAAACGCGACTCGAAGCGCTGCACCTCGCCGAGCTCACCGTCCGCGATCAGTGCGCGCAGGGTGAGGAAGTCGTTGTCCCAGCGGCGGTTCTGGAAGACCGAGAGCAGCAGCCCGCGCTCCTGGGCCAGCGCCGCCAGCTCCCGGGCCCCGGCGGCCGTACCGGCGATCGGCTTGTCCACGACCACCGGCAGACCGGCCTTCAGCGCGGCCGTCGCGATCGGGACATGGGTCTTGTTCGGCGACGCGATCACGATCAGGTCGAGCTCGTCCGCGCGCTCCCACAGCTCGTCCGGCGATGCGGCGAACCGCACACCGGGGAACTCGGCGCGGGCCTGGTCCCGGCGCTCCTCGTTCGACGTGACGACCGTGTCCAGGACGAGGCCCTCGGTCGCGGCGATCAGCGGGGCGTGGAAGACGGAACCCGCCAGGCCGTAGCCGACGAGTCCGACGCGCAGGGGGGTCCCGGACGATCCGGAGGTCTCGTGAGTCGCGTGGTCAGTCATGCGTTCCACTTTGGCAACGCTGTTGCCAAAGTGCAAGCGCGGGAGACAATGGGGCCGTGAACAGGAGTAACAGCGGCGCGAACCTGCCGGCACTGCGCAGCCACAACGCGGCGCTCGTGCTGGACCTGCTGCGTGCGGCGGGCGAGCGCGGCATCAGCCGGCTCGAACTCGCCGGCCGTACCGGGCTCACCCCGCAGGCCGTCAGCAAGATCACCGCCCGGCTGCGGGCGGAGGGCCTGGCCGTCGAGGCGGGCCACCGTGCCTCGACCGGCGGCAAGCCGCGGACCGTGCTGCGGCTGGTGCCGGACGCCGGTCACGCGGTGGGGCTGCACCTGGACCGCGACGAGCTGACCGTGGTGCTCGTCGACCTCGCGGGCGCGGTGGCCGCGAGCCGTACGGCCCCGCTGGACTTCGGTGCCCCGGCGGACGAGGTGCTCGGAGCGGCGGCCGGGGCGGTCGCCGCGGTGCGGGGCGACGGTGCGCTGCCGGTGCTCGGGGTGGGGGTCGCCGTGCCGGGGCCCCTCGACCACCGGGGCGGGGTCCTGCACCGCGTCACCGGCTTCCCGCAGTGGGACGGCTACCCGCTCCGCGACGGCCTTGCCGCGCGGACCGGGCTGCCCGTCGTCATCGACAAGGACACCAACGCCGCCGCCCTCGGCCTCGCCCTCCAGGAGCCTGGCCCCGCCGACTTCGCCTATCTCCACCTGGGCACCGGCCTCGGTTCCGGACTGGTGCTCGGCGGGGCGGTGCACCGCGGGGCCCGTACCGGAGCAGGGGAGTTCGGCCACCAGACCGTCCAGCTGGACGGGGTGCTGTGCAGCTGCGGCGGGCGCGGCTGCATCGAGGCCCTCTGCCTGGCCGCCGTCGAGCGGGGCGACATCGCCGAGGCCTCGCGGGTGCTAGGCACCGGCGCCGCCAACCTGGTCGGGCTGCTCGACATCGACCGGGTGGTGCTGGGCGGGCGCACCGTCGCCGCAGACCCGGACGCGTACGTCCGCGGGGTACGCGCGGTGCTCGACGAACGGGCCCGGCGGGACGGGGCCGACGGGATACCGGTACCGGTCGTCGCCGCCGGCGGGGGCGACCGGCCGGTCGCCGAAGGAGCGGCGCAGCTGATCCTCGCCCCGCTGTTCGGCCGTGTCGGCGGCGAGGACCCGCAGGCCGGCGCGGACGCGCAAAGCGGCGCGGACCCGGACAGCGGCGGAAGCGGGGGCGGAGGCCGGACGGCCGACCCCGCCGGGCCGCTCCCCGGTCGTGCGGAAGCGGGCTGAGCGTGGGTGTACTCCCGGTCTGTACGGAATCGGGCTGAGCGTGGGGATGCTCCCGGGCTGTCCGGAGCCGTACGGGCGGGGTGCCGCCGACCGTCCGGAGCCGTACGGAACTGGGCTGATCGAGCGGTTCGGTGCGGGCGGGCGGGCGGCCTGTCGGCATGTCTGCGGTGGGTGGCACCTGCCCGTGTGGCAGCGTCGCCCATCAAACCGGTGAACTCCGGGGCCCGGGGCGAGCCGACCGATTCCGCGAGAAGTCGAGAAGTGAAGGCTGCCCCACGATGCCCCCCACACCGCCCCCGGCGAACCCTTCCCCCGAACCCTCCGCACCGGCGCGCCCGCCGTCGCCGCCCCCTGCGGGCAGCCGGCCCCGGCACGGTCTCGTGCTCGGGCTGGCCGCGGCGAGCGTCATGCCCGCCGTCGTGCTCGGCGGCCCGGCGGCCGCGTCCGCCGCCCCGCAACGCAACACGGCCGCCACCCCGACCTCCGGCCTCGCCCCCGTGCCGGGCTCCGTCGCCGCCGACCAGCGGCCCGGCTGCGGTGACCCGGGGGCCGCCGACTTCCCGATCGACACCCGTATCCACGGCGGTCCGGACACCTACGCCTCGGGCGGTGGGTACGGCACCTGGTTCCTGGACCTGACCAACACCACCACCGAGCCCTGTCGCGCCATCCACCCGGTCCTGGTCCTCACCGACGAGGACCGCACGCTGACCTCCGACCAGATCCAGCTGGAGTTCTCCGAACGCGCCCACCCCGGCGTCGAACACCGCGTCAGCTGGGAGACGACCGACCGCGACGAGCACATCGGCGTCTTCGGCGGTGAGGGCGACGGCTCCTTCGCCGGCTTCACCGTGCCGGCCGGCCGGACCGTCACCGTCCAGGTCAGGCTGGCGTTCACCTCCGACACCAGCCCCGGCCGGATCACCGCGAACGCCGCGATCGTCCAGCGGCAGCGCGGCGAGAACAGCCAGGACGGCGGCACCACGAGCGAGAGCCTCGACGGGGAGTGGGTCGGTGAGTCCGAGGACTACCCGTTCACCGTGGTCGAGGACGACGGCAGCGGGACCGGGACGGACGACGGGACGAGCGACGTACCCGATGAGACCGGTGAGACCGGTGAGGTGGGCGGGGAGCAGGAGGGCGACGGCCGTGTCCCCGACAGGCCCGACTCCAACCCCACCACCGGAACCACCGGCACCCCGCGCCCGCTCGCGCCGGGCCGTGACCCGGCCGGAGTTCCGGAACTCGCCAGGACCGGGATCTCCGTACCGGTCCCGCTGTCCGCCCTCACCGTCTCCGGCCTCCTGATCGGCGGCGGAGCCATCGTCATCAGGGCCCGCAGGACGCGCCGCGCCCCACACTGACCCGGCCAGGCCTCTCACCGGCGGCTTCCGGCCGTCGAGCACTGCCGCGACGACCGGTGTTCACGTCCGTCTGCCACCATCGGTCCGTGGACTACCCGCACGACCAGGCACCTGGCGCACCCGTCCGCTCCGGCATCCCGGAGCACGGCCGTATTCCCAAGTACTAAGCGGTCAAGGCCCATGTCTCCGCCCTCATCGACGAGCTGGACGAGGGCGGCTCGCTGCCGCCGGAACGCGATCTCGCCGTGCGCTACGCGGTGTCGCGCGAGACCGTGCGCCAGGCGCTGCGTGAACTGCTCCCGGAGGGACGGCTGGCCCGGCAGGGCCGCGGCACGGTGGTCGCCGGACCCAAGCTGGAACAGCCGCTCTCCCTCGCGAGCTGCACGGAGGGCGTCCGACGTCAGGGCCGCACCCCGGGCCGCCGTCTCATCGGCCTGGAACGGTTCCCCTGCCCCGAGGCGCTCGCCCCCGAGATCGGGACGGAGCGCGGGGAGCCGGTCCGGCACCTGGAGCGGGTGCTGCTCGCCGACGACGACCGGGTCGGTCTGGAGAGCACGTACGTCAGCGTCGCCCGGGTACCGGACCTGGAGGAGAAGTTCGACCCGGACCGGTCGGAGATCGGGACCAGCCTGGACACGTACGTGGACGCCTGGAAGACGGCCGCGGGCAGCTGACCCCGCATGCCTTCGTCACGAATGGACAACGGGTACGGCCCGTAGTGTGCGGAGGCCCCCCGGCACATGATCAGGCAGTACCTTCCGGTCGAACGGACAGCCTAAAATCGGGGACGTCGGCGCTGCACAACGCGGTGCCGCCGGCGTCCCCGCACCTGGCGTACGGCAACTGGAGTCCCACATGGCAGAGCGCAAGCCGATCTCGTCCTGGCTCACCGACATGGACGGAGTCCTCATCCACGAGGGGACGCCGATCCCCGGCGCCGATGCCTTCATCAAGCGGCTGCGGGAATCGGGGCTGCCCTTCCTGGTCCTCACGAACAACTCGATCTACACCGCGCGCGACCTCCACGCCCGGCTGAAGCGCATGGGCCTCGACGTCCCCGTCGAGAACATCTGGACCTCCGCCCTCGCCACCGCCCAGTTCCTGGACGACCAGCGGCCCGGCGGCACGGCATACGTCATCGGCGAGGCCGGGCTCACCACCGCACTCCACGACATCGGCTACGTCCTCACCGACCACGAGCCCGACTACGTGGTCCTCGGCGAGACGCGTACGTACTCCTTCGAGGCGCTCACCAAGGCGATCCGGCTGATCAACGGCGGCGCCCGCTTCATCTGCACCAACCCGGACGAGACCGGACCGTCCGCCGAGGGCCCGCTGCCCGCGACGGGCTCCGTCGCCGCCCTCATCACCAAGGCGACCGGCAAGGCCCCGTACTTCGCGGGCAAGCCCAACCCGCTGATGATGCGCACCGGGCTCAACGCGATCGGCGCCCACTCGGAGTCCAGCGCCATGATCGGCGACCGGATGGACACCGATGTGCTGGCCGGTCTGGAGGCGGGCATGCAGACCTTCCTGGTGCTGACCGGGCTCACCACGGTGGCGGACATCGACAAGTACCCGTTCCGGCCGTCCACGGTCGTCGACTCCATCGCCGACCTGGTCGGCCTGGTCGAGCCGGCCGGGGCGACCGAGGCGGGCTGACCCGGTTCGGGGCGGGGGGCGGGCCGGTCGGGCCGCTTCCCCGCACTCCACCGGCCCAGTGTCCGGCCCCCTGCGGATGCGGAAAGCCGCGGCGCGCGTGAACCTGCCATAAGGAGGTTCACGATGCGTTCAATACCCCTCACGTTCTGTGCCGCCGCGGTGGTCGCGGCGACCCTGATGCCCGCTTCAGCCGCACTGGCCGATTCCGAATCCGACCACGAGGACTCACGGTCCCGGGTCACGCTCACCGTCTCCCCGTCCTCCGTCTCCCCGGGCGGCGAGGTCGACCTGGAGGTCGCCGGCTGCAAGGGCAAGGAGGCCAAGGGGAGCTCCGACGCCTTCGTCTCCGAGGCGCGCTTCTCGCCCGGCGGCGACCGGACGCTCTTCGCGGAGGCCCGAGTCCGGTCCGACGCCGAACCCGGCGACTACGACGTCCAGGTGGTCTGCAAGGGCGACAAGCACGCCAAGGCGACCACCGTCCTGACCGTCGTCCACCGCAGCCGGCCCATGCCCGTGGCCCCCGTCCGCGCGGGTGGCGGAGGCACCGCGGTGCTCGCCGACCAGGCCGCCCAGCAGGAGGGCCCGGGCACCGTTCACGCGGTGGTCGGCCTCGCTCTGGCGGCCGTCGCGGCCGTCGCCGTGGCCTTCCGCAGCGTGCGACGCCGCCGCCCGGCCGCCGACTGACGTGTCAGCCTCGGACCGGCCGGCGGGGCACGGCAGGCTGCTCACCGGAGTGGCCTGGGCCGTGCTGCTGCTGGGCCTGTGGCTCTGGGGTCGCGGTATCACCGGCGGCTCCGGCGCCAGTTCCGCCCCGACCACCGGCGACGTCGCCGCGGTCGGGCGCCCCCTCGGCGTGCCACTGCCCCCGGCCCATGACCCGATCGAGGGGGTCGCGCCGCGGAGCGTCGAGGTCCCGTCGATCGGGATCCGTGCCCCCGTCGTCCCGCGGGAGCTGGACAAGGAGGGGGCGATCGAGCCGCCGTCCTTCGACACACCCCAGACGGTCGGCTGGTACGGCAGTGGCACCGAGCCCGGTGCCAAGGGGCCGGCCCTCTTCGTCGGCCACGTCGACACCGAGACCAAGCCGGCTGTCTTCTACGGGCTCAGCGCGGCCCGCCCGGGCGCCAAGGTCGAGGTGACCCGGACCGACGGCACCGTCGCCGAGTTCACCATCGACGACGTCCAGGTCTTCACCCGCGAACGCTTCAACGCCCGCAAGGCGTACGGCCCCCGCAAGGACGGCCGGGCCGAACTCCGGCTGATCACCTGCGGCGGCACGTACGACCGCGCGTCGAAGTCGTACACGGCCAACGTCGTCGTCTCGGCCTATCTCACGGGCGAGAAGTCACGGGAGAAGGCGCAGGAGGAGGCGCGGGAGAGCACCAAGGAACAGGTGAGCGGGAAAGCCGGTGCACCGGGCGGCGGCTGACCTCTTCGGTATCCGGCCCGGCCGGCTGCCCGGTTCTCCGGGCGCCGGCCGGGCCGTCCTCGACCGCTGGGCGCGGGCCGCGGGAGTGGCCCGGCGCGGACACGGGAGGTCGGTGGCGTCCGGGTCCGCCGCACGCCCCACTGTAGGGGCGCGAACTCCCGGCGCACAGTCCATTTCTGACGGTACGTCGATAACCGGTCACCCTCCGCACGCGGGCGGGCCGGGCAGAGTGTGGTGAATCCGGCGTAACGGCTCCTCGACGAAGTCGTGAGGGGCCGGGCCGGCGCCGGGCCCTGTGCCAGGATGGACGGCGATGCGGCAGCGCACAGCCGTCGCACCCGAGGGGGCGTGGATGTACGGCAGCCACAACGGCCGGTTCGGCATGCGGGTGGTGTGCGCGGCCGCGGCCGGCGCCGCGCTCCTGCTCGCGGGATGCAGCTCTTCCGGCGACGGCGACGGCGACGGCGAAGGCGAAGGCCCGTCCGGGGGCACGGGGAAGAACCCCGCGGCCGTCGGACAGCAGCCCGGTGGCGGCGATCCGTACTGGGTCAACCCCGACGGGAACGCCGCCAGGCAGGTCGCCCGCTACACCGAGGACGGCAACGAGAAGGACGCCGCCCTGATCCGCCGGATCGCGCGGCAGCCGGTCGGCGAGTGGGTCGGCCCGGACGATCCCGAGGCCGAGGTGAAGGGCTTCACCGAGGCGGCCGAGAAGGCCGGCCGGGAGGCGCTGCTGGTGCTGTACAACATCCCGCACCGCGACTGCGGGCAGTTCTCCAAGGGCGGTGCCGCCGACGGCGACGCGTACCGCGCCTGGCTGGAGGGTGTCGCCAAGGGCATCGGCGACCGGGGCGCGACCGTGATCCTGGAGCCGGACGCGGTGCTGCACCTGGTCGACGGGTGCACCCCGCAGGAGTTCCGAGAGGAGCGCTACGACCTGCTCAGGGGTGCGGTGGAGCGCCTCAAGAAGGCGCCGGGCACCCGCGTCTACCTGGACGCGGGCAACGCGGGCTGGCACACCCCGGACGCACTGTTCCGGCCCCTGCGGCAGGCGGGCATCGGCGCGGCCGACGGGTTCGCGGTCAACGTCTCCAACTTCCAGACCACCGCGGTCAGCCGGGAGTTCGGCAAGCAGCTGTCGGCGAAGGTCGGCGGCAAGCCGTTCGTGATCGACACCGGTCGCAACGGCAACGGCCCGTACACCGGGGGCACCCCCGAGGAGAGCTGGTGCAACCCGCCGGGACGGGCCCTCGGTGAGACGCCGACGACGGCCACGGGCGACGAGCTGGTCGACGCGTACCTCTGGATCAAGCGGCCGGGCGAGTCCGACGGCGACTGCCGGGGCGGTCCGAAGGCGGGCGCGTGGTGGCCCGCGTACGCACTCGGACTGGCCCGCGGCACCGCATAGGAGCAACCCTGTCCGGTGCCGCGAACGCGCCTACGGCACCTCCACCCACATCCCCTCGGACGGCGTGCCCCTGCCGTCGGTGACGAACAGCATGTACCAGCCCGACGGCACCAGCGCCCGGTTCGCCGGCACCGTCACCGAGATCCCGCCGTCCGTCCGCTTCAGGCCCAGCGCCACCGAGCGCTGGTCGGTGTCCGTGACATGGGTGACCGCGCTCGGCCGCATCAGCCTCGCCGACTTGACGGACGAGGCCCGGTTGGCCGTGAACACCGCCGTGCCGCCGCGCTCGATCCTCGTCGGTCCTGCGGTGAGCTCCGGCCGTGAGCCGCGGTACAGGTACGGCGGGGTGTAGATCTCGATGCGCTGCTCGAAGACTCCCGGCCGGGTGTTGGCCTTGTCGGAGTAGAGCGGGTCGGAGCCGAAGATCATGACCCGGCCGTCGGGCAGGAGCACGGACCCCGAGTGGTAGTTGCGGCCCACCGCGGGGTCGGCGACCCGCTCGTACGTGTCCGACTTCGCGTCGTACAGCCGGGCCTGGAGCACGTCGGAGCCGCCGCGGCCCCGGTAGTCGTTCGAACCGCCGGTGACGAGCAGGGAGTCGTCGGGCAGCAGGGACGCGCTCGGGTAGCGGGTGCCCTCGTCGAGGGATGCGCCGTCCTTGAACTCCGGTTCGGGGTCCGACAGATCGACCAGCCGGGACTTCTCGCTGGACCTGTCGGACTCGCCGACGCCGCCCCCGCCGATCACCATGAACCTCTCGTCCTGGGCCGGGGGCAGCCGCACGGTCGCGGAGGTCTCCATCTTGTCCGGGTCGCTCAGGCCGGGGATCCTGGTGAACCTGTTCGTCGCCAGGTCCCAGACGCCGGGGTCGCGGCCCACGTCGGCGGGGCCGTAGCCGGCGTTCGAGCCGGAGTAGAAGAGCTTGCCGTCGTTCAGCAGGAAGACCGCCGGATACGTGGGGAACTTCCGGACGATGCCGGTGTACGCCCATTTCCTGGTGGCCGGGTCGTAGATCTCGTCCTTGCCCGGGACGATCTGCCCGATCTCGTCCAGGCCGGACAGGGCGAGGACCTTGCCGTCCTTCAAGGTGGTGAGCGTCGGGTACCAGCGGGCCTCGTTCATCGGGTCGACGGTGATGTACTTCTCCGCCACCGGGTCGAACTCGTAGGCCTCACGGATGCCCTGGAAGTCCTTCTTGTCGAGGGCCAGCTTCTGGGCGATCCCGTAGACGTTACGGGTGTCGGAGCCGGACAGCCCCGCTATCCGGTAGTTGTCCTCGGTGCCCGTCCCGTGCTCCGTGCCGGACTGCTGCGCCTCGACGTAGATGCGGCCGAGCCCGGGGTCGTTGCGGAGGAAGGCGCCGGTGTTCCTGTCGAAGACCTTGGTCGCCCTCTCCACCAGCACGGGGTCCTTGGTGACGAAGGTCCTGCCGTTGGCCTTGCCGGTGAACCGGGTTCCCGCAGGCAGGGTGACCGGCTTGTCCGGGTCCTCGTTGTGCACGATCATCAGGCCGCCGGCCTTGGTGACGTCGCCTTCGAGTTTCTCGTACCGCTTGGTACCGCCGGCTATGAGCAGTCTGCCGTCAGGCAGTTGGGTGTGGCCGGCGCAGAACATGTCCTTGGGCGTGGGTATGTTCCGGAACGCGTTGGTCTCCGGGTCCCACAGGACCGACCGGAAGCTCTTCGCGTCGAAGTTCTTCTGGTTGTTGCCCGAGCCCGCGACGAGCAGCACCTTGCCGGTGTGCAGCAGCGCCGCGTGGATCGTGTTGATCCGGAACCCGGAGGGGACGTCCAGGAAGTCCCAGTGGCCGTTGGCCGCCTTGTACTCCGGCTGGTTGATCCTGTACGCGTGGTAGCGGTCGGTGCCGAAGCGGTACAGCCACGGCCCGTTCGCCCCCGCGAGCGCGAGAACCACCGCCGTACTGATCGCCATGCGGCGGGTACGGCGGCTCGGACGGTACTTCATGGTTTGCGTCCCCCAAGGGCGATCTGCATGGTCTGTTCGTCGCCGGCCCGGCGGGGCCCGGTCCGCCGGGCGTTGTCCGGTTGGCCGCTCACCGGCGGCGGGCCCGCCCTGCGCCGCTTCTTCTGGGCCCGCACGGTGTACTGCCAGCCGAAGACCGGCGCCGCGGTGATCAGCAGGGCCAGGGCGGCCCAGGTGAGCATCGCCGGATGGCTGTGGCCGAGGACGAAGGAGGCCGCGATGGAGCCGGCGAAGACGAGGATGAAGAAGAGGTGGATGCGGAAGGTCCCGAAGAGGGTGTCCGGGCTGGAGGAGTCGCCCTTGGGCGTCACGACGAACGAGCTCTTGCGGCGCAGCACGGCGTCCATGAGGGAGCGTGCGTAGACCGGTGCGGAGAGCGCGGACATCATCATGCCGGCGAGACCGCCGGAGCCCTCGGGCTCGTGCGGTGAGACGTTGTGCCGGCGGTTCCAGATGTACAGGCCGATCTGGAGCGCCGAGGCGTTCCCGTACAGCATCATCCAGACGGTCGGGTCGATCTGCACACCCGAGGCGCCCATCCCCAGGAACAGTGCGCAACTGAGCGCCGCGAGGATCCAGTTCAGGGCGGACATCGGGTAGAAGATGATCATCATCGTGTAGTTGAAGAGCTTGCCCACGGGCAGCGAGAAGAAGCCCTTCCAGTACTGCTTGAGGATCGTCTCGTACGTCCCGCGCGACCAGCGCAGCTGCTGGGTGAAGAAGTCCGTCCACGCGGTGGGGCCCTCGCCCACGGCCAGCACGTCCGGCGTGTAGACCGAGCGCCACGTGCGGCCGGTGCGCGGGTTGCGGGCGCGGTGCATCTCGAAGCCGGTCGCCATGTCCTCGGTGATCGAGTCGTACAGGCCGCCGATCTGCTTGAGGGCCGGGATCCGCACCGCGTTGCTCGTGCCGACGAACATCGGGGCGCCGTAGCGGTTGCCCGCGCGCTGGATCAGCGCGTGGAAGAGGAACTGCTGCGACTCGGCGGCCTTGGTGACGAAGGTGTCGTAGTTGCCGTAGACCTGCGGGCCGATGACGAAGCCGACGTCCGGGTCGCGGAAGTAGCCGAGCATCCGCTCCAGATAGTTGGGCATCGGGACGTGGTCGGTGTCGACCGAGGCGAAGAAGTCGTACGTGTCACCGTGGGCGTCGAGCCAGGCGTTGTAGTTGCCGTGTTTGGTCTTCGCCCGGTGAGGGCCCTCGGCCTGGTTCCAGTGCGCCACGCCCTTGCGCGAGAAGTGGCGCACGCCGAGCCTCAGGCAGACCTCCTTCACCGCCGGGTCGTCGCCCTCGTCGAGGAGCCAGACGTGCATCAGGCCGCGGTGGCGGATGCGGACGGCGGCCTCCAGGGTCTTCGTCACCATCTCCAGGGGCTCCTTGCCCGGGACGAAGGAGGTGAGGAAGGCGACCCGGGTACCGGTCTCCGGCACGACGGGGACCGGATCGCGCGCCACCAGCGTGGCGTGCGCGTTGGAGAGGACGTTCAGGGTGCGGAAGAGCTCGATCAGGCCGATCGAGACCAGCATCACGATGTCGAGGACCAACAGCGTGTCGTTCTTGGGGTTCGGGTCGCGCTGGGTCCAGTGACCGGGCTGCATCAGCCAGGCGAAGAGGCCGAGCGAGACGAGCGGGGCCGCTCCCAGCAGGAGGGCCGCCCGGATCCGGTGGGGCTCCTGGGAGAGGAGCGAGCGGTACTTCACGGTGTACGGCCTGGCGGGGTCGGGCAGGGTCAGAGGCCCGGCGAGCCGGCTGTAGTGCTCGTAGTCGTACCGAGGCGGCGCGTTCTTCTGCGGCCGCCGCCGCCCGGTCCGTGGCTGCGGGGGTATCCGAAGCCGCGTGGTCCGGGACGGGTCGTGGTCCTGCCGGGCGCCTGACGGCGTCGACGTCATGGGTCATCCCCCTGCACGCAGGCGGGGCTGCGTGGTCGGTCGGTTGTTTTCGTCTCGCCCGCCGCATGTCCCCCTGGACGCGGCCGACGGTTCGGTGGCGGGTCACTTCCCTGAGACAGGCAAGGCCGTCCGTCCGGCTGCACAGCGCCTGTTCGGTGTTTGCTTGTGCACGACGCCATCCCCTCGCATCGAACACAACCGGAACAATCCCCTCTGGTTTCCCCCCAACTGTGGGTCTCACCGGCGTGGTTGGCGCCGATGACCCTCAGACAGACTGGCCGACCCCGGCCGCGATCGCAAGGGTGAAAGGGGTTAATACCCGCTCAAATGCGCGATTTGTGCGGCTCTTGTGGAGAGGTGGTGCGGAGGCGTATGAGGGGGTGCGCGGGGAGTCGTCGCGCCGTCGGCCGGACGGTTGGTGCGCACCTGTCAGGCGCGTGCGAGGCGTGCGTGAGGTGTGCGTGAGCAAATCGCTCAACGAGTGACGCCTGCGCGGGGCGGCGAGGTGTGCGGGAACGAGCAAGGCCCCCTCACGCGTGGTGAGGGGGCCTTGACTCTGCGTGCGCCGCCAGGGACTCGAACCCCGGACCCGCTGATTAAGAGTCAGCTGCTCTAACCAACTGAGCTAGCGGCGCCTGCTGACCTGGAGAACTCTACCCGATCTCCGGCCGTGCTCCTGACCATTTCCCCTCCGCCACGGCCTGTCGGATGGTCGTTTTTTCTCTTCTATCCGTCAAAATGCGATATGTCAGGAGAGTTGAGACACTGACGCCCGTACAGATGCGCCCAAAGATCTTGACGAGTGCGGAGGGAATCGCATGACTGTGCCGGCCTTCGAGGACTACGTACCTGCCATCGACTGCACCTGTGCGGGATGCGCCGTTCAACGGCGCACCGCAGCCGGGGGACTGCCGACGCGCTATGGAGGACATCCCGCCGCGCACGGCGCGCGGCGGGCGATGGTGCTGGTCACCGCTGCCGGGGTGGTGCTGAGCGCCGGTCTCGCGGAGGCGGCGGGCGCGGCGGCCGACCCGGCCCCGGTGACGGACCCGGGCCGGGCGGCCGACCCGGCCCCGGTGACCGGCGTGGCGGCCGACCCGGTCGAACCGGGGCCGGACAGTCCGCAGGGCGGACCGGGGCCGTTGCAGGGTGCGGGGGCCTCGGGACCACCGGCGTCGCAGGCGGGCGCACCCGCGCTGCGCACGACCACTCGGGCCGACATCATCAACCGGGCGAAGAAGTGGGTCACCGCGCAGGTCCCGTACAGCATGGAGAAGTACTGGTCGGACGGGTACCGCCAGGACTGCTCCGGCTACGTGTCGATGGCCTGGAACCTGCCCGGCAACGAATGGACCGGCAGCCTCTCCACCTACGGGACGCGCATCGCCCGGGAGGAACTCCAGCCCGGCGACATCCTGCTCTTCCACAACCCGGCCGACCCCGGGAAGGGCTCGCACGTCACGATCTTCGGCGGCTGGACCGACTACACACACACCCATTACACGGCGTACGAGCAGACCAAGCCGCACACCCGCAAGCAGACGACGCCCATGGCGTACTGGACCAACTCGGGCAGCTACGTCGCCTACCGGTACAAGGGGCTGACGACCGGGTCCGGTGGCAGCGACTCGACGAAGACCCTGTTCCCGGGTGCCGGGAAGTTCGGCGCAGGCGCGAACAACGCCTACGTCACCCGGCTCGGCAAGATGCTCGTCGACCGGGGCGGCAAGCGCTTCTACAAGATCGGGCCCGGCCCCGTCTGGAGCAGCGCCGACCGGCTGGCGACCCAGGCGTTCCAGAAGGCCCAGGGCTGGACGGGCAAGGAGGCCGACGGCATCCCCGGCCCCGACACCTGGCGCCTGCTGGAGAACGGAACCGGCCATGACATCCCCGCCGCGGGCAGCAAGGCCGCAAACGGCGGCTCCGCGGCGGTCCCGGCCTTCCCCGGGCGCAGCTATTTCAGGCCGGGTCAGTCCAACAGCCATGTCGAGAAGCTCGGCAAACAGTTGGTGAAGAAGGGATACGGCAAGTACTACCTGTCGGGACCCAGCTCTCGGTGGACCGAGGCGGACCGACGCAATGTCGAGGCCTTCCAGAAGGCCCAGGGCTGGCGAGGCACGGAGGCCGACGGCTATCCGGGGCCGGAGACCTGGCGGCGACTCTTCGCGTGACACGACGCACATGACGGAGGCGGTAATGCGATCCACGGTGTCGGACAGCTCCGGGAACCCGGAGAACCGGGAGGACTCGGAGTACGGGGAGGAGAGGTACGGGGCGGTCCCGGTACGGGAGTGGGTGGGGCCGGATGGACCGGGCCGGGTCACGGACGCCTGGGCCGCGGCGGGGGAGCGGGCCGGGTCGGGCGGCTGGGCGGCGGAGTACGGGCAGGCGGGTCCGGGCTTGGGTACGGATGCGGGGCCGGGCATGAGTCCGGGCTTGGGCCCGGATGGGGGGCCGGGCGTGGGCCGGGACGCGGGTCCGCACACCGGTTCCGGCTTGACCGCTGCCGGTCCGGCCGAGGTGCCAGGCGTGGTCGACATGCCCGGCGCTCCGGTGCCGGGGCCGGACTCCGTCGTCGACCTCGTGCTCGACCTGGTGCCGGGCGAGGGCGAACGCGCGGGCTCCTCCTTCGGCGCGACCTCGGCCTCGGTGTCGGTCCCGGCGACGGACCGGGGTCCGTGGCCCGCGCCGCCGGCGGTCGCGGCCGCGGATGCGGTGTCGGACAGGGCGAAGAGCGACCCGGTGCCGACGATGCCGACAGTGCAGACGCTGTCGACGGCACCGACGATGCCAGAAGCGCCGAAGACGGCGGAGATCTCGGAGGCGTCGGAGATCTCGGCGGCCTCCGGCCTCGGTCCGGTGTACCGGCCCGCCGCCGGCGCGCCCGCCGTCGGCCGGCCGTCGCTGCGCGACGCCCGGCCGAACGCCTCGGACCTGGTGCCCGCTCCCGCGCCGGAGGCCGATGCGTCGTCCGCCGGCGATCCGCAAGGCGACGCATCGGCCGAGGCTGCCGAAGCCGGTGTGCTCGTCATGGCGGGGGCCGCATCCGGAACGTACGGGTCGGAAGCAGCCTCCGCGCCCCGGACCCGCGACGCCGCCGTGTCCGCTCCCGCCCGGGGCGATGTGCAGGACACCGACGTGCAGGACACCGATGTGCAGGACACCGTCGTGCACGACACCGATGTGCAGGACACCGATGTGCAGGACACCGTCGTGCAGGACGCCGTCGTGCACGACACCGCGCCCGTGCCCGGGCCGGGGCTCGCCCCCGCGTCCCTCTCCGTGGTGTTCACCGGCGAGGACACCGGCGAGTCCCGCACCGACACCCGTGTGGACACCGGCGAGTTCCGCGCCGACGCCCGTGTGGACACCGGCCGGCACCAGGCGGTCATCGCCAACGAGCGCACCGCTTCCATCCCGGTGCACCTGCTCTTCCGTGAGGAGGCCGAGGCCGGGGAGGACGCCACGGCGCTGCCGGCCACCGTCGTACGACGGGCACCCGTGGGTGAGCAGCCGGCCGGTGTCCGGCGGCCGCCGGTGCCGAGGACTCCGCAGGTGCGGCCCCCGACCCGGCCCGCGCCGGTCGCCGACCCCCGGCTCCACGAGCGGCCCGGACCGGCGCTGCCCGGCTGGGTCGCGGTGCTCACCGGAGCCGGCGGGATCGCCGCCATCGGTGGGGTCCTGTGGTGGGCCGGTGCGTTGCCGGCCCGGGTCCTGTCGCGGATCGGGGTCGGCCCGCGACCGTACGACGGACTCGGTATCGGCGCCTGGGCGGCGCTCGCGCTGCTGGTGACGGTGGTGCTCTTCGCGTTCGGCGGTCTGACCCGGGGGCGCGTCGGGTACACGTGGGTGCTCACGCTCTTCGGCCGGTACCGGGGCACCGTGCGGCGGACCGGGCTGATGTGGGTCAGCCCGCTGCTCCTGCGGCGCCGGGTCGACGTCCGGCTGCGGCACTGGCGCAGTGAGCCGCTGCCCGCGATGGACGCCAACGGGACCGCCCTGCGGGTCGTCGTCCTCGTCGTGTGGCGGGTCGAGGACACGGTGCGGGCGACGTTGGGGGTCGAGGACCACGAGGAGTATCTGCGTGAGCAGGTCGAGGCGGCCATGGCGCGGGTCCTGTCCCAGCTGCCCGCCGACGCCTTCCACGAGGACGCGCACACCCTGCGCAACGCGGAGGCGGTCGGTGACGCGCTGACCCGGATGCTGAAGGCGGACTGCGAACCGGTCGGCATCGAGGTGTACTCGGCGCAGCCGACCGGAATCGAGTACGCACCGGAGGTGGCGGCGGCCATGCAGCGGCGTCGGATCGCCGCCATCGACGCCAAGCACCGGGACAGCGTGCTGACTTCGGTGGTGGACGCCGTGGACGACACCGTGAACCGGCTGACCGCCCGGGGTCTCGTGGAGCTCGACGACTACGAACGGAAGTCCCTGGTCAAGGACTTGACGGTGGCCTTCTACACCGGCCGCAGTGGTGGGGACAGCGCCTGAGACGTTCTGCCCGGCACCTCGGAGGCAACCGGAATCCAGCTCTCATTGGTCTGGACATGTTCATGATGCGTCAATAATCTAGGCCTTGGTCTAGACCGCACGACACGCGCGTAGCAGTGCTCATGGAACCTCCCCCACGTCTCCGAGGAGCGGCAGCAATGCGTAAGAAGACAGGCGCGGCCCTGGTCGGCCTTGCGGTAGCGGGCGTCTCGATGTTCGCGACCAGCAGTGCCGGCAGCCACGGCTACACCGACAACCCCATCAGCCGTCAGAAGCTCTGCGCCAACGGCACGGTGACGAACTGCGGCAACATCCAGTGGGAGCCGCAGAGTGTCGAGGGCCCGAAGGGCTTCCCGGCGGCCGGTCCCGCCGACGGTGCGATCTGCTCCGCCGGTCACGGCGAGTTCGCCCAGCTCGACGACCCGCGCGGCGGCAACTGGCCCGCCACCAAGGTCACCGCGGGCCAGGGCTTCAGCTTCCGCTGGCAGTTCACCGCCCGGCACGCCACGACGGACTTCCGCTACTACATCACCAAGAACGGCTGGGACCCCACCAAGCCGCTCAAGAGGTCCGACCTGGAGTCCCAGCCCTTCATGACGGTGCCGTACGGCAATCAGCAGCCGCCGTCGACCCTGACCCAGCAGGGCACCATCCCCACCCAGAAGACCGGGAAGCACATCATCCTGAGCGTCTGGAACATCGCAGACACGGCCAACGCGTTCTACTCGTGCTCGGATGTTCAGTTCTGACGCCTGGTCGGTTACCGTGCGGCGCCATGGGGAGCGCAGGCACCGTCGCGGAGCTCGTACAGCGCCAATGGGGCGACCACCGGCCCGGTCTGAGACATGAGGGCACCGTCCTCAGTCACCACCAGGTCGCCTCGGGTGCTGCCGCACGGGCCGCGCTCCTGGCGGATCTGCTGCCGGCGGGCAGCGAGCCGCACCTCGGAGTGCTGCTGGACAACACTCCCGAATTCCCGTTGTGGTTGAGCGCGGCGGCCCTGGCCGGGGCCGCCGTCGCGGGCATCAACCCCACCCGCCGCGGCGCCGAGCTGGCCCGCGACATCCTGCACACCGAATGCCGGGTGCTGATCACCGAGCGCGCCCATCTGCCGCTGCTCGACGGCCTCGCGCTGCCGGGCGTACGGGTGCTGGTGACCGACACGGACGCGTACGCCGCGCTGCTCGCCCCCTACGCCGGGGCGCGGCCGGGTGACACGGTCCTGAACCGGCCCGTTCCCGCGACCCGGATGCTGCTGTACTTCACCTCGGGGTCCACCGGTGCGCCCAAGGCCGCGATCTGCACCCAGGGGCGGCTGGCGGCGGCCGGACGGTCCCTCGTCGGCCAGTTCGGGATCCGGGGCGAGGACGTCCACTACATCTGCATGCCGATGTTCCACGGCAACGCGGTGATCGCAGACTGGTCCCCCGCACTGTCCGCCGGGGCCGCCGTCGCACTGCGCCGCCGCTTCTCGGCGTCCGGCTTCCTGGCCGACGTACGAGCTCACGGCGCCACGTACTTCACCTATGTCGGCCGTGCCGTGCAGTATCTGCTGGCCACCCCCGAGCGCCCCGACGACCGCGAGCACCCGCTGCGGCTCGGTTTCGGCACCGAGGCGGGCGCCGTGGACGCGGCCCGCTTCCGGGAGCGGTTCGGCGTGCGTCTGGTCGAGGGGTACGGCTCCTCGGAGGGCGGGGCGGCGATCCAGCGGACGCCGGACACCCCACCGCGTGCGATCGGCCGGGCGTCCGACCGGGACGACCTCGCGGTCGTCGATCCTTCGAGCGGCCGGGAGCGGGTCGCCGCGGTCTTCGACGCGGGCGGCACTCTCGTCAACGGAGCCGCCTCGATAGGTGAGTTGGTGAACCGGGGCCGGACCCCCTTCGAGGGGTACTGGCGCAACGAGGCGGCGGACGCCGCCCGGGTGCGCGACGGCTGGTACTGGACCGGAGACCTCTTCTTCCGGGACGCCGACGGTTTCCTGTACTTCGCGGGCCGTACGGAGGACCGGCTGCGGGTCGACAGCGAGAACCTGGCCGCCGCGATGATCGAGAACATCCTGGCCCGCTGGACCGAGGCTGCGGCCGTGGCCGTCTACGCGGTGCCCGACCCGGTCGCGGGGGACCAGGTCATGGCGGCGCTGGCGCTGCGCGACGGGGTGCGGTTCGATCCGGAGGCCTTCGCCGCCTTCCTCCGGGACCAGCCCGACCTGGGGACGAAGATGGCCCCCCGGTTCGTGCGCGTCGTCCGGTCGATGCCGGTGACGGCGACGAACAAGGTGCACCGGGTCGGGTTGCGGCGCGAGGGATTCTGGTCCGGGGGACCGCTGTGGTGGAACGGGGCCGGCGGGGCGTACGTACCGTTCGGCGACGGACAACTGAGCTCGCTGGTGCGGGAGTACGAACAGCACGGGCGCCAGGACCTGCTGTCCTCACACGGCGGAGGGCTCTGAGACGGCGGGCTTTGAGGCGGCAGCCGGTTCCGAGGCGGCGGCCGGTTCCAGGGCAGCGGCGGGTTCCGAGACGGCGGGCTTTGAGGCGGCGGGCTTTGAGGCGGCAGCCGGTTCCGAGGCGGCGGCCGGTTCCAGGACGGCGGCCGGTTCCAGGACGGCGGCCGGTTCCAGGGCAGCGGCGGGTTCCGACGCGGCGGCCGGCTGCCGCAGGCGCGTCACGGCCAGCACGGCCCCCACCAGCAGGAGCAGGCCGCCGGCCACCGAGGCGTACTGCATGCTGTGCACGAACGCGTCCCGCCCGACCGCGATCAGTGAGACGTCACCGGTCGACAGCGCCCCCGGCAGCGTCTTGCGGGCCACCTCGGGCGCCGAGTCCGGCATGTCCGCGGCGTAGACCGCGGTCGCCACCGCACCGAGCAGTGCCATCCCCATCGCCCCGCCGAACTCCTGCCCCGTCTCCAGCAGCGAGGCCGCCGAACCCGCCTTCTCCGGCGGGCTGGTGGACAGGGCCAGGTCCGAGACGAGCGCCATGACGGTGACGATCCCGCAGCTCATCACGGCCGAGCTGATGAGCAGGACGGCGAGCGAGTCCGTGCCCGACAGGGCGAGGACGCCGAAGCCGGCGGCCGCGATGACGAAGCCGGCGCAGATCACCCGGGTGCGCTCGGTCCGCTGGGCGATCGCGGTGGCCGCCGGTGCGGCAGCGCCGACCGCCAGCGACGGGGCCAGGCTCCACAGCGAGGCCTCCATCGTGCTCATCCCGAGCACGGACTGCAGGTACTGCGTGGTGAAGAAGGACGCGCCCATCATGGCGAACGCGGCCAGCGCGTTCAGCCCGATTCCCGCGGCGAAGTTCCGGTCGCGGAACAGGTCCCTGCTGATCATCGCGTCGTTGCGGGTGCGCTGGCGCCGGACGAAGACCAAGCCGACGGCCAGCCCGGCGGCGGTGATCAGTCCGTTGCGCAGGTCCATCCCCTCGGCGGCGGTCTCCTTGACCCCGTAGACCACCGGGAGCACGGCCGCCATGGACAGAGGAACGCTCAGGAAGTCGAAGCGTCCAGGGTTCGGGTCCTTGAACTCCGGGACCAGCAACGGAACCAGGACGAGCAGCAGCACCATCGCCGGCACGTTGACCAGGAAGACCGAACCCCACCAG
Source organism: Streptomyces sp. NPDC002809 (assembly GCF_040295435.1). NCBI lineage: Bacteria > Bacillati > Actinomycetota > Actinomycetes > Kitasatosporales > Streptomycetaceae > Streptomyces > Streptomyces sp. NPDC002809. The sequence goes on along the minus strand of NZ_JBEOVJ010000005.1, from coordinate 122,099 downwards.
AAGTGTTCCAGCATGATGCCGCTGAGCACCGATCCGAGCGCGATGCCGCCCGCCATGGCACCGGACCAGATGCCGATGGCCCGGCCGCGCTGCTGATCGTTGCGGAACATGTTCCGCACCAGGCCCATGGTCGACGGCATCAGCGTCGCACCGCCGATCCCGAGCAGCGCCCGGGCCGCGATGAGCATTTCGGGGCTGGAGGCGTAGGCGGCGCCGACCGATGCCGTGCTGAAGGCGACAGCGCCGCACATCAGGAGCTTGCGGCGCCCGATCCGGTCACCGAGTGAGCCCATCGTGATGAGGAGGCCGGCCAGCGCGAAGGCGTACACATCGAAGATCCAGAGCTGCTGGGTGGCGCTGGGTGCGAGGTCCCGGTCGATGGACGGGATCGCGAAGAAGAGGACGGACACGTCCATCGAGACCAGGAGGAGAGGGAGGAGCAGGACCACGAAAGCGGTCCACTCCCGACGGCCGGCGAGATCCCCGGAGGCAGCTGTGGTGCGCGAAGAGGTTGGCATGCCAGGAAATATACGAGCGTGTAAAACAGTTGTCTAGTACGCACGTGTAAAACACCTGTACATCATCGCGGGCAGCACAAAACACACGAGGCGGTCTCCGTTGAACGGAGACCGCCTCGTGTGGTGTCTGTGCGCCGCCAGGGACTCGAACCCCGGACCCGCTGATTAAGAGTCAGCTGCTCTAACCAACTGAGCTAGCGGCGCTTGCTGACTCGAAAATAATACCTGCTCTCCAGGGGTGCTGACGACACGCCTTCGCGACCCTCCTGACCTGCGCATTTGTGACTTCTGCGGCGGTGTGGCGCCAGCGTGGAGGCGGGTGGTGCCACATTTCACTCGCAGTGGCGCCATTGATGTGCCACTATGGCGCCACGAAGGAAAGAAACTTCGGTCTCGCGGAGCGAAAGGCTCGTGCCGGACGTGGTGGGCGATCAAGGGGGACGGGTCATGGAGGCAATACGGCGGCAGCGGCAGCCGGCGGCACCTACCGCCTTCACCGCCTTCGTCCGCTTCGTGCTCTGCGGTGGCGGAGTGGGGATCGCCTCCAGCTTCGCCGTGGCGGCCCTGGCCTCCTGGATCCCCTGGGTTCTGGCCAACGCCCTGATCACCGTGGTCTCCACGCTCCTCGCCACCGAACTGCACGCCCGCTTCACCTTCGGCGCAGGCGGTCGTGCGACCTGGCGTCAGCATGGTCAGTCGGCCGGTTCGGCGGCGGCGGCGTATGTGGTGACCTGTCTGGCGATGTTCGCCCTGCCGCAGTTGGTGGAGGCGCCCGGGGCCGTGCTGGAACAGGCCGTCTACCTGTCCGCCTCGGCGCTCGCCGGCGTCGCGCGGTTCGCGGTGCTGCGTCTCGTCGTCTTCGCGCGAAACCGCTCGGCGGCCGCGGTCACCGCCTGTCCCGCCCATGCGGTCGTGGCCCACGCGCTGGCGCCGGCCGATGCCGCGGAACTCTGCCGCGCCGCCTGACCTGCCCGGGCGGCGGGCGGGGCTCCGGGGCGGTGGTGACTACAGGGCCAGTGACAGCAGCACCGGCGCGGCCCGCCGGTTCAGCGCGTCCGCCGCCGCGCGCAGGCGGTGTGCGTGCTCGACCGGCAGGGACAGCGCCAGGCATCCCGCCGACGCACCCGCCGTCAGTGGCACCGCGGCGCACACCGTGCCGACCGCGTACTCCTGGAGGTCGAGCATCGGCACCGTCGCCGGCTGGCTGTCCAGCTTGGAGAAGAGGACCTTCTCGCTCGTGATCGTCCGCGACGTCAGCCGGGCGATCTTGTGCCGGGAGATGTGGTCGCGCCGCCCGTTCTGGTCGAGCTGGGTCAGCAGGCACTTGCCGATCGCCGAGGCGTGCGCCGCCGACCGGAAGTCCACCCACTCGTTGACCGCGGGCGTCCGCGGGCCGTCGGCGTACTGCGTGACCCGGATCTCGCCGTCCACGTACCGGCTGATGTAGACCGCGGCGCCCACCGAGTCCCGCAACTGGGCCAGGGTCTGCTGGAGCTTGGCCTCCAGGGCCTGTCGACGGGCCGCGCCGGAGCCGAGAAGCAGCAGTGAGGCGCCGGTGACGTAAGCGCCGTCGGTGATCTGCTCGACGTACCCCTCGCGGCGCAGCGTCAGCAGCAGGGAGGTGAGATGCCCGACGGGCAGTCCCGTCTCCCGGGCGATCTGGGTGTCCGTCACACCGTTTCCGTGCTTGGAGACCGTTTCGAGAACACGAAGGGCGTACTGCACCGAATGGAACGGCGCGGTCGGTTCGGGCTTCAACGCCACGGTTTCCCCCTACCAGGTTGTGACCGCAAGCTCTGCCCTCACGATAGCCGCCAAGAGGCCGTTGAGGGGCGGCTGTTGACTACTCGTTGGTGCGCCCCGGCCCCGTCAGCTGGGGCGCACCCGTCTGGCATATGCCAGAGTCAATTACGATCGACGGATGGCGAGGTCACAGCACCGCGTTGAGGAATTCGCGAGTACGTTCGTGTTCGGGATCGGAGAAGATTTTTTCCGGCGAACCCGCCTCCACGACCCGTCCCGCGTCGAACATCAGTACCTTCTCCGAGACGTCCCGGGCGAAACTCATCTCGTGGGTCACGCACAGCATGGTGATGTCGGTGTTCCTGGCGATGTCGCACAGCAGGTCCAGCACCCCCGCCACCAGCTCCGGGTCCAGCGCGGACGTCACCTCGTCCAGCAGCAGGATCTCCGGCTCCATCGCCAGCGCCCGCGCGATCGCGACGCGCTGCTGCTGGCCACCGGAGAGCTGGGACGGATGCGCGTCGACCTTCGCTGACAGCCCGACGAGGTCGAGCAGCTCCCGGGCCCGGGTCTCCGCCTTGTCGCGGTCCATGCCCAGGACGTTGACGGGCGCCTCGGTGATGTTCTGCAGCACCTTCATGTTCGGGAAGAGGTTGAACTGCTGGAAGACCATCCCGATCTTCTTCCGCGCCTCGCGCAGATGCTTCTCGGACGCCGGCCTGAGCGTGCCGTCGGCCGCCTGCATGTGGGTCAGTGGATCACCGTTGATCCGGATCACGCCGTCGCTGACCTTCTCCAGCGTCATCAGCAGTCGCAGGATGGTGGTCTTGCCCGAGCCGCTGGGCCCGATCAGCGTGACGTGCTCGCCGCGCTCGACCGTGAAGTCCAGCTGGTCGAGGACGACATGGTCGCCGTACCGCTTGACGACCTTGTCGAACCGGACCAGCGGATGCGCGGTGCTCCGGGGGGCGGGGACCGCGACGACGTCCTCGGGGGCCGTGGCCGCGGTCTTCTGCAGGGGGAGAGGTTCAGTGGCCAAGGCGCTTCTCCAGCTTCCTCATCAGGAGTGACGTGGGGTAGCTCGCGACCAGGAAGACCAGTCCGGCGAGTGTGAACACCTCGGTGTACGCGAAGTGGTCACCCCCGTACTTACGGGCTTCGAAGACCATCTCCTGCACCGTGATCACGGCGAGGAAGGGGGTCTCCTTGAACATCGAGATCGCGTAGTTCCCGAGTGCGGGCAGCACGTTGCGCACCGCCTGCGGCAGGATCACGGCCTGCCAGGTCCGCCGGGGTGTCATCGACAGCGCCCGGCAGGCCTCCCACTGGCCCTTCGGCACACCGTCGATCCCGGCGCGGTACACCTCCGAGGTGTACGTGGCGTAGTGGATGCCCAGCACCACGATGCCGATGGTCAGCGGCTCCACCGAAGTGAACAGCGCGGCCGCGCCGACCAGCTGGACCAGCAGCGGGGTGGAGCGGACGAACTCCATCACCACCTTCACCGGCACGGTCACGAACCGGCTCGGGGCCCTTCCGGCGACCGCGATCGCCAGCCCGAGCACCGCGGCGACGAGCGTTCCCAGCAGTGTGGCGAGCAGGGTGACCTTGAACCCCTGGAGAACCAGGGGCAGGGCCTCCCCGGCCGCGTTCCAGTCGAAGCCTTCGTTCACCGGGCACCTCCCGCGGCCGGGGCCGTCACCGCGCTGCGGGACTTCAGCAGACTTCCCCCGCCGGTCGCCAGGCCGAGCCGCCGTTTGGCGGACCGCTCCAGCAGGTTCATCAGCAGGGTCAGCGCGTAGGCCAGCACGAAGTAGCAGGCCAGCAGGGTCAGATACGCGGTGAGGGTCTCACCCGTACGGCTGCGCAGCTTCTCGATCGCGGTCATGAGGTCGGCCGCCGAGATCAGCCACAGCAGGGGCGTGCACTTCAGCAACTGGATGAAGAGGTTGGTGAAGGACGGGATCATCTGCACCCACGCCTGCGGGAGGATCACCTTGCGCATCCGGTGCAGTGGCGTCATGTTCAGCGCGACCGCCGCCTCGTACTGGGCCCGCGGTACGGAGTTGATGGCACCGCGCACCACCTCGGCGCCGTAGGCCCCGTAGTTGAGGCCGAAGGCGACGACACCGCAGAGCAGCGGCGACAGCTCGTACCCCGTCAGCGGGGGCATCGCGTAGTAGAGCCAGAACAGCTGGACATACAGCGAGGTGCCGCGGAAGAACTCCACGACCACGCGTGAGACGCCCCGCGAGACCAGCAGCCGGCTGATCGACATCAGGCCGAGGACGAACGAAAGGAACAGCGCCAGGAGCGCGCCAAGGACGGTGGCCTCCAGGGTCACCCACAGGCCCGAGCGCAGCTGTGGCAGGTCGTCGGCGAAGGCCGAGAAGAAATCACTCATGCGGTGGGTCCCGTCCCTGTCAGCCCTTGCACAGATCGGCCGTCTTCAGCGTGGCCGGCGGGAGCTCGGTGGCCCCGAAGCCGTAGTCCCGCAGCAGCTCCACGTAGCGCGACTTGTCGGAGACGATCTTCTTCAGCTCGCGGTTGAAGGCGTCCCGCAGCTCCTCGTTGCCCTTGCGGAAGACGGCGCCACCGGGGCTGTACTGCTTCACGCCGTCGAGCTCCGGCAGGAAGGCCTCGGTGACCTCGGTCTCCGGGTTGGTCTTCGCCAGCCAGCGCAGCGAGATGCCGGTGAGCAGGAACGCGTCGACCCGGCCGCCCTTGACCGCGTCCGCGCCGTCCTGCGGCTTCTGCAGCGACTTGATCCTGTCCTTGGATATCCCCGCACCCTCGGCGTACGAGCCCTCGACCGCGCCCGCCATCACGCCGACGGTGATCCCGGCGGCCTTCGCGGAGGCGAGGTCGGTGACCTTCTTCGGGTTGCCCTTCTTCACCATCAGCGCGGTCGGCGAGATGAACTCGGGTTCCGAGAAGAGGGCGTTGGCGCAACGCTCGGGCGTGATCGCCATACCGGCGCTGACCACGTCGTACTTGGCGGCCTGCAGGCCGGGGATCAGCCCGTCCCACTCGGCGAGGGTCGGGCGCAGTTCGTCCACGCCGAGCGCCTTGAAGATCTCCCGGTGCAGGGTGGGCGCCTCACCCTTGAGGACCTTGCCCTCCATGTAGCCGTACGGGGCCTCGTCGGCGTACGCGACCCGCACGAATCCCTGCTTGCGGAGCTTGTCGAGCGCCCCCTCGCCGTCGGCGGAGTCGGCGCCGGTCTTGCTGCACGCGGCGAGCAGGCCGGGGACGACGAGCAGACCGCCCACGGCTGCCGATCGGTTGAGAAAGCCCCGGCGGGACAGGTTCGGGAAGTCAGCCATGGTTCGCAGTCTCCTGGAGGGGTCGAACAGTCCGGACAGGGTTGACGCCTGCCCGATCCCGTACGTCTATGCAGGAGGAGGGCGCATGTAACCGAACGGTGGCCGGAGGGTGACCTTCCCGTGTCCGGACATGGGCGGAGTGCGACGGACCGTGTGCGGGGCGTATGTCGTTGCGCGGTGCGGTGGATGACGGGTCGTTATCCGCAGATGTCCTTCATGGGGTGGTGAAGTGGGGTGTGAATGGCCCGGGTTGGGTTCATCCCTCCTTGTCCGTGCCGGGGATGTAGCCGAGCCGCTTGTCCACCACGTTCGGCAACGGCTCCCCTGCCGCCCACCGTTCGTACATCGCGACGAACTGCTCGCCCAGCCGGTCCCGCCAGCCCGCCGCGGCACCGCTCATGTGCGGTGACACGATCAGGCCGGGCACGTCCCACAGCGGACTGTCCGGGCCGAGCGGCTCACGCTCGAAGACGTCGAGCGCCGCCCCCGCGATCCACCGCTTGCGCAACGCACCGACGAGATCGTCCTCGACCACCATCGGGCCCTGGCCCACGTTGACGAACCGGGCCGACGGCTGCATCAGCCCGAAGAAGCGGCTGTCGAACATGCCGTACGTCTGCGGGGTCAGCGGTGCCGCGCAGATCACCCAGTCGGCGCGGGCGGCCAGCCGGTCCAGATCGCCGGCCCCGTGGATCGTGCGCCGGGCCGTGCGTCCCACCAGGGCCACCTCGACGCCGAGCGCCATCAGCAGCCGGGTGATCTCGCGCCCGACCGGACCGGCGCCGACGACCACCGCACGCGACCCGGCGACCCGGGCGGTCTCGCGGGGGCGCCACCGCCGGCGCCCCCGGAGCTCCAGGGTGCCGGGGAGGTCCTTGGCGAACGCGAGCACGAGGCCCGCCACGTACTCGGCCACCGGCTGCTCGAAGACGCCCCGCGCATTGGTCACCACGGTGTCGCCTGCCACCAGCTCCGGACAGAGCAGCCGGTCCACGCCCGCGCTCGCCGTGTGCACCCAGGCGGGGCGCGGCCCGCCGCCGGGCCAGGCGGCTCGTACCGCGTCCGAGGTGAAGTCCCACACCAGCAGGACGTCCGCCCCGGGGAGTGCCTCCGCCAGGCCGGCCCCGTCGGTGTGCCGCACCTGCACCCGCCCGGTCAGCGCGCCGAGGCGGGGCGGCGGATCGGCGTCCAGGACGAGCAGGACGGGCTCCGGCATGGGGGCGGGTTCCTCCGCGTCGGCTGGGGTCGGCTGAGGCCGCGGACGCACCACGCTCGCAGCCGCACCCCACCCCGTCAACAGGCCGGAGCGGTGACCGGGCGGATGGGGGAATACTGGAACAAGGGCGGGGAAAACGGCCAGTGCGGTCGCCCGCTCCGTGGCGGCCGGTTCGCCGCACCGGACAGGAAGGGTGACATGACGACCGTCGGATTCCTCTACCCGGGCCACTTCGCGGAAGACGACTACCCGCGCATGGAGATCCTGCTCGACAGCACCATCAGACTCGTCGTCCGGCACACGGAGAGCCCCGACGACGCCTACCGCGAGGACGCCCTGCGCGAGCTGGGCGCCCCGGGCCGGCTCGCCGCCGGTGTCGGGGAGCTCCAGCGCTCCGGGGTCCAGTCCGTCGTCTGGGCCTGCGACGCCGGCAGTTTCCTGTACGGCCCGCAGGGCGCCCACGACCAGGTCATGGCCGTGGCGAGGGCGGCGGGCGTCCCCGCCTCCAGCACGTCCATCGGCTTCATCCACGCCGTACGGAAGCTGGGTGCCAACCGGGTCGCGGTCGCCGCGACCTACCCCGAGGGCATCGCCGCGCAGTTCACCGCGTTCCTCCGGGCCGCGGGCATGGAGGTGGTCGCCACCCACGCGGCGGGCGTGGCCGGCGCCGCCGAGGCCGCTGCCTGGGAGTTCGACCGGGTGAAGGAGCTGGCCGTCGCGGCGGACCGCCCCGAGGCGGACGCGGTCCTGCTGCCGGACACGGCCCTGCACACGGTCGCCCACCTCACCGAACTGGAGGAGTTCCTCGGCAAGCCCGTCCTCACCGCGAACCAGGTGGCCGCCCGCGAGGCCCTGCGGCTGGCCGACCGCCCCGCCTGGTCGCCCCGGCTCGGCACCCTCTTCGAGGCCCGCGAATCGCCGCCGGCCCCGGTGGAGTGGGGGAGCGGACGGTCGTACGCGCACGGCAACCGGTCGTGACGGAGGTCCCGCCAGGGAATAAGCGGAGTCAACCTCCTGTTGGTGTGCTGCGGACCGAAGGACAGCTGAGCACCACCGGAGAGGCCAGGACGTGGACGAGATTCGAGGCGACGAGATCCGTGGCAAGGCGGAGGGGACGGCACCCGTGCCCCTCTCCGTCCTTGATCTCGTGACCGTGGGCCAGGGCCGCACCGCGACCCAGGCCCTGCGTACCGGTGTCGAGATCGCACAGCTCGCCGAGCGCCGCGGCTTCCACCGCTACTGGGTCGCCGAGCACCACTCCATGCCCGGCGTCGCCTCCTCGTCGCCTGCCGTGATCCTGGCTCACACCGCAGCCCATACCGAGCGCATCCGGCTCGGCTCCGGCGGCGTCATGCTGCCCAACCACGCCCCGCTCGTCATCGCCGAACAGTTCGGCACCCTGGAGGCCATGGCCCCCGGCCGCGTCGATCTCGGCCTCGGCCGAGCCCCCGGCACGGACGGTGCCACCGCCGCAGCCCTGCGCCGCACCGAGCGGCTGAACGAGGGTGCCGACGACTTCCCGCAGCAGCTCATGGAGCTCACCCGCTTCCTGGACGACGACTTCCCCGACGGCCACCCGTACGCCCGCATCCACGCCGTCCCCGGACCCGTCCAGGCCACCTCCGAAGGCGGCGTCCAGTCCCCGGCCCGCCCGCCGCTGTGGCTGCTCGGTTCCTCCGGTTTCAGCGCCCGGCTGGCCGGCATGCTCGGCCTGCCCTTCGCGTTCGCCCACCACTTCTCGGCCCAGAACACGATTCCGGCCCTGGAGCTGTACCGGGAGTCCTTCAAGCCGTCCGCGGTGCTGGACGCCCCGTACGCCCTGATCGGCGTCGCCGCCCTGGCCGCCGACGACGAGCGCGAGGCCCGCCGCCAGGTCCTGACCGGTGCCCTGTCGATGCTCCGCCTGCGCTCCGGCCGCCCCGGCCTGGTCCCGACGCCCGAGGAGGCCGAGGCGTACGCCTTCAGCCCGATGGAGCGGGAGTTCGTCGACAGCTGGCTCGTCAACATCGTCCACGGCACCGCGGACGAGGTCCGCACCGGCCTCGACGACCTGGCCAAGCGCACCGGCGCCGACGAACTGATGATCACCGCCAACGCCCACGGCGGCGAGGTGCGCCTGCGCAGCTACGGCCTCATCGCGGACGCGTACGGCCTGCCGGGGGCCTGACCTCCGTCGTCACGTCGCGGAAGCCGGTCCGGCCCCTGCGCGAGGGGCCGGACCGGCTTCGGCGTACCGGGCCGTCACTGCCGCGGCCCGGCGAAGGAAGAAGACGAGTGGCGTGGCCGCGTACACCGGTTGTTCCGGACGCGGTCCAGGACTTCGTGCGCAGCTGTGTGGAGCCGCGGCCGGGCGGGGGCGCCGCCCCCCCAGCGGCGGCGGCCGGCCGCCCGCTCAGGCCTTCAGGGCCCGGGCGCCGAGCAGTTCCGTGATGCGTTCCGGGGCGACCGCGCGGGAGTAGAGCCAGCCCTGCCCGGTGTCGCAGCCGATCCGGCGCAGCCGCTCCGCCTGCCCGGCCGTCTCCACGCACTCCGCGGTGACGGTCAGGCCCAGCCGGTGGGCCAGCTGGACCATGGCCTCGACGATGGTCTCGTCGGCGGGGCTGGGATGCGTGCCGTCCTCGTACCGGAAACCGCGGACGAAGGCGCCGTCCAGCTTCAGTACGGAGACCGGCAGGCGGCTCAGATAGGCGAGGTTGGAATAGCCGGTACCGAAGTCGTCGATGGCGATCCGGACCCCCATGTCGCTGAGTGACTGCAGGGCCTGCAACGGCCGGCCCGCCGACCCCATCACCGCGGACTCGGTCAGCTCCAGTTGCAGCAGCGCCGGGTCCAGACCGGTCTCCGCGAGGATCTCCGCGACATCGGTGACCAGGTCGGAGTCCCAGACCTGCCGGACGGCGACATTGACGCTGATGAACAGCGGCGGCTCGTCCGGGTGGTCGAGCTGCCACTGCCTGGCCTGCCGGCAGGCCGCCCGCAGCACCCACCGGCCGAGCTGCACGATCGAGCCGTCCTCCTCGGCGATCGCGACGAACCGATTCGGCGAGAGCAGGCCGAACTGCGGGTGGTTCCAGCGCACCAGCGCCTCCACACCCCGTACGACACCGTCGGCCAAGCAGACCAGTGGCTGGTACTCGATGGTGAACTCACCGCGCTCGACCGCCGGGCGGAGATTGGACGACAGGGCCTGACGAGTCATCCGGTGGGCGTTGCGTTCGGGGTCGAAGAGGGTCCAGCGGGCCTTGCCGTCCGCCTTCGCCCAGTACAGGGTCGTGTCCGCCGCCTGCATCAGGCCCGTGGCCGAGGTACCCGCGACGGGGCGTTCCACCACGCCGATCGACGCCGAGACCGAAAGCCGCTGACCTGCCAGGTCGAAGGGCTGCTGCAACGCGGCGAGCACCGTGCGGGCGAGTTCGGTCAACTGCTGCGTACCGGTGGACTCCTCGACCAGGATCGCGAACTCGTCCCCGCCCAGACGCGCCACCAGGTGGGCGCCGGTGGAGTGCGGGCCCTCCTGCTCGGCACAGTCCGTGAGCCGGGCGGCCACGGCGGCCAGCAGCCGGTCCCCGATCCGGTGTCCCAGGGTGTCGTTGACGGCCTTGAAGCCGTCCAGATCGAGGTAGCAGAGCCCGATCCGGCGCCGTCCGGGCACGCTGTCGTCCTGGTACGGCGCCGTCTCCAGGACCGCCGAGAGCCGCTCGAAGAACAGCGTCCGGTTGGGCAGCCGGGTCACCGGGTCGTGCATCTGGAGGTGCCGCAGCCGCTTCTGGAGCTCGCGCCGGTCGCTGACGTCGGCGACGGAGAGCAGGACCTGGCCGGGTGCGGCTCCGTCCCCCTGCCCCGGCGCGGCGGCCATCGGCACGACGGTGATCTCCGCCCACAGCGAGCGCCCGTCGCGGTGCTTGAGCCGCCGCGTGCAGCGGAAGCGGGAGCGCCGGCCGTGCAGCACCTCGCGGTACGCGTGCCAGGTGCGGCCGTCCGCGGCGAGGTCGACCAGATCCGATGCGGACTGCGCGGTCAGCGCCGCCGCCCCGACACCCGTCAGTGCGGCCAGCGCCTCGTTGGCGGTGACGATCAGGCCTTCGTGGTCGACGACGGCCATCGGGAGCGTGGCGGCCCGGAACGCGGCCCGGTAGTCGTGCGGCTCGGAGGGGGCCCCGGTGGACGGCCACGCCTCGTCACGTTCCGTGACGGATGGCGGTGGGGAAGAGAGTGCTGTGCCCGCCGCGGGCCTGGGCCCTTCGGAGGTTCCGCTCACCGTTCGCTCCCGCCGTGCAGTTCTGTCCCGGACACCTGTGGTCGGACTGGCCCGCCGCGTGGAGCGCCGTCGTCAGAGGCGGAAACCGCGCAGGAAAGCGAGGTGAAGCATAGAGGCTGGCACCTCGGCCGTTCCAGCGCCCCGACCGTTACGGGCCCCGCGTCCGCTGCACTTGAGCCATTCGCGGGGTGATCCAGTTTGCCTGCGACTGATTGTTTCTGTGCGGCTTCGTTCCCTCCCGTTGCATCGGTGATCGATTGTGACTGAGTGTGAAGGATGCGCAGGGTTCGGCCGCTGACCCGACTGGGGCAGCTCAACAGGACGTACTTCCCGAAACGCCAGAAGGTGGTCAGGAGGGTCCTGGAGCCCGCACCCCGTACCGGAGGTAGATGTGCCGCGTCAGCAAGGGCCCGGAGGGATGGAGAGACCGAGTCCGCGCGCGGTGGCCGCCGGGCTGATCTCCCTCCTGGCGCTCGCCGCCACCTCTCTCGTCGCAGGCCCCGCCGCGGCCGCCACGGGGGAGGCGACCCCCTGCGCGCTGCCCCGGACCGAGGCCCACCACTCGCTCGGTCTGGACGAGTGGAACGGCGCCTATCCACGCCCCGACCACACACTCGACGCGGTCATGGTCTTCCTCTCGTTCCCCGACGCCCGGCCCGCCACCACTCCCGCCGAACTCGCAGCCGACCACTTCCCCGCCACCACCGACTTCTTCAGGCGCGCCTCGTACGGGAAGTTCAACCTGCGCCCGCACCCCTTGCAGCACTGGATCCGGATGCCCAAGCCCTCGGTCTGGTACGGGATACAGCGCGACTGGGACGACGACCGGCGCAGCGCCTACCTGCGCGACGCGATCGACGCGGCCGACCCCGAGGTCGACTTCTCGGCGTACGACATCGTCTACCTCGTCGCCGACCCGGACGCCCCGGGCGTCGACTCCGACGCCACCAAGGTCGTCAACTTCGACCGGCCGCTGCACGCCGACGGTACGGACATCAGGCGTGTGGTCACCGTCTTCGAACAGCACCCGCCCGACCACAACGTCCTCGCCCACGAGACCGGACACGTCTTCGACCTGCCCGATCTCTACCACCGGCCCTCGGACGGCAAGGGGGACTGGGACACCTACGTCGGGGACTGGGACGTCATGGGGAGCCAGTTCGGCCTCGCCCCGGACCTCTTCGGCTGGCACAAGTGGAAGCTGGGCTGGCTCGACGACCGGCAGGTCACCTGCATCCAGAGCAGCCGTGTCGTCACCCTGGAGCCGATGGCGGCCGTACCCGTGACCGGTGAGTCCCTCGGGACCCGGCTCGCCGTGATCAGGACCGGCGAGGGCAGCGCCGTGGGCATCGAGGCCCGCAGCGCCACCGGCAACGACAGTGCGACGTGCACCGAAGGTGTGCTGCTCTACCGGATCCGCAACCGGACGCCGTCGGGCGGCGGGCCCGTCGACGTCCTCGACACCCACCCCGACACCGACGCCTGCTGGGACCGGTCGGTCTACCCGCCGCTCGCGGACGCCCCGCTGAAGGTGGGCGAGACGTATTCCGTCCCCGGCGGGCACACCACGGTCGAGGTCGCCGACCGGACACCGTCGGGCGCTTGGACGGTCCGGATCACCACGGGAACCTGAAGCGGCGGACGACAACGAAGAAGCCCCCTCGCTCTCGCGAGGGGGCTTCTTCCGTCTGTGCGCCGCCAGGGACTCGAACCCCGGACCCGCTGATTAAGAGTCAGCTGCTCTAACCAACTGAGCTAGCGGCGCCTGCTGACGTCGTAGACATTAGCACCCTGATCCGGGGGAGGAAAAATCGAAATCCGGGGCGCCGGAGCGGGCGCCGACCGCGCCACCCGGACGCAGGCCCAGAGCAGGACGTCAGGCCCCGGGAGCCAGGGATCACGCGTGTCGGGGGCGACCAGCCAACGGGGCCCGGCGGAGGCCGTCCCGCAGGTCAGGGGCGGGACCGTCACCGCGTCCCCGGCGCCGTGGCAGAGCAGCGGGGGCACCTTCGGGCCGCTCTCGTCCGGACCCGCCAGGTCCCGCCCGGACCGGGTACCCGGTCCGGATCCCCACTCCTCCCAGTCCAGCAACGACGGCAGTCGCTGGGCGGTGCCGGGGGAGGCGAAGAGCAGCATCCGGCCGCGGTGCGTGGCGACCGGGCCGGAGCCCGGACCGTCGGCCCACAGGTGCTCCAGCATCCGGCGCCCGAACAGCGTCGGCACGTTCACCACGTCGAAGGCGGAACCGCACGGCAGGACCCCGGGCGCGGAGGGGTGCGACTCCCACTGGGCCAGGGTGCTGCGCGGATACGCCGCGGCTCCGGCCAGCCAGGCGGCGCCGGCCGCGGTCACCTGAGCCGTCTGGTTTCCGGCCTGCTCGCGCAGAACGGCGAAGATGTCGGCGTCTTCACCGGCGTGGTGGCGGGGCCCGTCGCCGTGGTGCAGGGTCGTTTCGTCTGGCAGCCATGCGGTCATGTGCACAGGTCTACCCGGAGTGATCACCCGGATTCCGAGAGTTGCCGGAAATCGGGACAGGTTGGGGTAGTGGGGAGTATCTTGCGCACCTGGCATATGCCAACGGTTGTACCCGGAGTCACCGCAGGGTCGGCCGCGTAGGCCGCGCCGCGACGGCGGGTGCTCGGCCCGTTCGGGCGGCGGGCCCTCGGGTCGTTCGGGCTTCAGGCCCTCGGCCTGTCGGGGTGGTGGGCCCCCTCGGCTCCCGGGGCCCCCGCGGCTTGTTCGAGCGGCGGGGGCTCGGCCCGTTCGGGCTTCAGGGCCTCGGGTCGTTCAGCAGGGTGCGGCCGAACTCGACCATCTTCGTCGCGTAGTCCTCGGTCCACTCCGCCCGCTGAGCGATGTCCGCGGTCGTCAGCCGGTCGAACCGGCGGGGATCCGCCAACTGCGCCGCCGCGATCGCCTGGAACTCGACCGCCCGGTCCGTCGCGGCGCGGAAGGCCAGCGTCAGCTCGGTGGCGCGGCTCAGCAGCTCCTTCGGATCGTCCATCGACTCCAGGTCGAAGAAGTGCTCAGGATCCGCGACCGCCGCCGACGGCTCGAAGAGCAGGGGTGCGGGGCGCAGCCGCTGCTGCTCGTTCCGCTCGGGTTGTGCCATGTGGTTCTTCCTCCTCCGGTGGGCCCGACGGCCACCCTCCATTGTCCAGCCCGCCGCAAGGGCGCTCGGGGCGTATCGCGGAAGTCGTGTTCGCCCCCATGCGCCCCCGCCGTCAACGTCCCCGGCGCGCCCGGTGTTCCGCCGCTGCTGCGGGGCGTTTCGGGAGTGGAGGCTTGCGGCCCGCCCGCCTGCCCTCGCGCCTGCCCGCCCGCCTGCCCTCGCGCGAAGCGGGGCGGGCGGGCGGGCCGGGGAGGTGGGGCTACGGGACGAAGACGAGGCGCTCGTTGGTGCGCTCGTTCCATACCTGTGCGATGTCGGCCAGCGGTACGGCCCTGGCCCGGATGTCCAGGGCGCCCTCGGTGACCGCCTCGGCCAGTTCCGGCAGCTCCGCGATGAAGTCGCGGGGCGAGACCGAGCCGATGCCGCTGCCCAGGATCTGCAGCCGCGCCGCACGCAGCGCCGAGGAGGGGACGGGGGCGGTCGGGCCGGCCATGGATCCGATCTGGATCCAGGTCAGCGGGGCGGAGCGATCGGCGCGGGCGGTGAGCATCGGGAGCATGGCGCCGGCGGCGGGCTCGCCCCACACGAAGTCGAGGACGACGTCGACGTCGGCCGCGACCCGGGCCTCGTCGAAGGTGATGGTCCGGTCCGCGCCGAGGGCCTCCAGTTCCTTGAAGCGGGTGGTGTCACGGCCTGCGGCGACGACCTGCGCGGCGCCGAACCGCTTCGCGATCTGGATCGCCATGCTTCCGGCGCTGCCGGTGGCGCCGAGGACGAGCACGCGCCCGCCTTCGCGGAAGTCGATGCGCCGGCGCATCGCCACCCAGGAGGCCATGCCCGGATTCATCGCGGCGGCGATGCGGACCGGGTCGATGTTGTCCGGCAGCAGCACGCTGCGGCGGGCGTCGATCACGGTGCGCTCCGCGAACGTGCCGAGATCCGTGTCGTCCATGGCCGCGTAGCGAAGGCGTCCCGAGCCGTCGCGCACGACTCCGTCGACGCCGGGCACGAGCGGGAAGGTGCCGGAGCTGGAGTAGTGCGTGCCGTTCGCCTTGGCCCGGGTGAGGTGGTGCAGGCCCGCGGCGAGGACCTCCACCACCATGTCGTGCTCGCCGGTGGCGACGGGATCGGGGTGCTCGCCGTAGGCCGGCGGGGCGTCGAACGAGGTGATGACCGCAGCATGCATGAGGGGCTCCCACTCGGATTCGTTTGTATTACCAAGCAAATCCAGGGTTGTTGGTAATGCAAACAATGTCAAGTAGGGTGGTGTGCATGACCACCGACGACTCCGCGGACGCCCTGGTCGACGGACTCGTGCGCAGCGCGTTCCAGGTCATGGGCGTGCTCACCCGTATCGGCGCCGAGCAGGACCTGTCCCTCACGCAGTTGCGGGTCCTCGGCATCGTCAGGGACAGGCGCCCCCGCATGAGCGAGCTGGCGGCCTTTCTCGGGCTGGACAAGTCGACGCTGTCCGGCCTGATCGACCGCGCCGAGCGGCGTGGTCTCCTGACGCGCGCCGCCAACCCGGACGACAAGCGGGTCGTCGATGTCGTCATCACCGACGCGGGCCGTGAGCTCGGCGAGCGGGTGTACCAGGAGGTCAGGGACGCCCTGGCTCCGGCGACGGGCCGACTCGACGCGCCGCGGCGCCGCCGGCTCGCCGAGCTGCTGGAACCCGTTCTGACCCCGCCTCTGCCGTCCGCCGCGCCGCGCCCCACCGGTCAGCGCTGAGGGGTCTTCGCGCCCGCAGGCCGTCCTCCCGCACGGCCTGGTGCCGCAGCCCGCGGGCCGGCCGGGCTGCGGCGTGCGCGCCCAGCGGCCACCAGCGGGGGCCCGTGGCCGCCCGCGAGACCCGCGGCCACCCGCGAGGACCGGTGGCCGGGGCGGGTCTACGTGGTGGGCGGGTGGAGGGTGGTGATGCCCGTGAGCACCAGGTTGATACCGGTGAGGAACTGTTCGCGGTCGTCGTGTTCGCGCATCTGGTCGGCGATGGCCCGGACGAACGGGTAGTCCTCGGGGTCCAGGTCCAGCCATGCCCGGGATGCGGCGTCGAGGAACTCGGTGCGGTCCGTTTCCGAGCCGGGGGCGTCGTCGTCGGTGTCCAGGCGGCTCTGGGTGGTGGCGCCGAGGATGTAGTGGGCCAGCGTCGAAGTCGTGGCGAACCATTCGCCTCGCGGTACACCCAGCGCACGGACCTGCCGGCCGATGCTCTCGAAGATCCTCAGCGTGACCGGTCCCCGGGACTTGCGGATGAGCTGGGTGGCGAGCTGGCCGGCGAGCCAGGGGTGCTCGGTGACCGCGTCGAACAGCCCGAGCGCGATGTTGCGGATCCCGTCCTGGGGTGAGCCCGCCGGCCCGCCGGTCCTGCCGTCTTCGGCTACATCGGGCGTCGCGGCCAGGGCGGCGACGACGACCTTCTCGGTCGCGGCGTCCAGGAGGTCGTCCATGGTGCCGATGTGCCAGTAGACCGCGCCGGGTCCGGTGGCCAGGCGCTCGGTCAGTGCCCGGACCGTCAGGGCGCCCTCTCCCGCCGCGTCCAGCAGTTCGACGGAGGTCCGGACGATCTGCTCCAGGGTGAGCGCCTGCCTGCGCCGCGGTGATTGACGTGTCCGTGTGGCCATCCGTCCATTCTGTCATGTTGGAGCATCGATCCATCATGGAGCGCCGATCCATCATGGAGTACCGTTCCAGTATTGGAGCGTCGCTCCAGAAGGGGTGCCCGGGTCTCGCCCGGCACCCTGCTCCGAGAAAGGTTCAACATGTTTGACGTGATGATCGTGGGTGCCGGACCGGTTGGGTTGTTCCTCGCCGGTGAGCTCGCGCTGGCGGACTGCTCGGTCCTGGTGCTGGAGCGGGACCCGGAGCCGGACTCGGCGTTGAAGGCGCTCCCGCTGGGGTTGCGGGGGCTGAACGCCGGATCGGCCGAGGCGTTCCACCGCCGCGGGATGCTGGAAGCGCTGATGAAGGCCTCGGGTGCCGATGCCCGCGCGGTCGGTGCGGACCCCGGCGCGCAGGAGGCTCCGGCTCCTCGTGACGTGAGCCATTTCGCCGGCATACGGCTCGACCCGGCCGCCATCGATGCCGCCGCCCTCCCGTCCCGTCTGCCGGGCCCGGCGATGGAGGGCTTCATGACGAGCCTCGAAGCCGTCGAGTCGGTGCTGGCCGAGCGGGCGGCCGGGCTCGGCGTACAGGTTGTGCGGGGCGTGCCCGTCCAGGCTGTGACGCAGGACCGCGACACCGTCGTCGCACGAGCGGGCGGCCGCGACCACCGGGCGCGCTGGCTGGTGGGATGTGACGGCGGACGCAGCACGGTGCGTGCGGCGGCGGGCTTCGACTTCGTCGGGACCGAGCCGCTGTTCACCGGCTACGTCGCCCGCGTCACCTTCGCCGATTCCCGGAAGCTGGACCTGGGCTTCAACCTGACGCCGACCGGCATGTACCTGCGTACGCCCTTCGAAGGGCACCTGGGAATGATGGACTTCGACGGGGGTGCCTTCGACCGCTCGCAGCCGCTGACCCGCGACCGTCTTCAGGAGGTCCTGCGCCGCGTCTCCGGCACCGACGCGACACTGACCGAGGTCCATCTCGCGTCCAGTTTCACCGACCGCGCGATGCAGGCCACGACATACCGGAAGGGCCGCGTTCTGCTGGCCGGTGACGCGGCCCACATCCATTCACCGCTCGGGGGCCAGGGACTCAACCTCGGCATCGGCGACGTCATGAACCTCGGCTGGAAACTCTCGGCCACCGTCCGCGGCGACGCGCCCGACGGCCTGCTCGACACGTACACCGCCGAACGCCATCCCGTCGGCGCGGCGATCCTCGACTGGTCGCGTGCCCAGGTGGCCACGATGAATCCAGGTCCCCACGCCCCGGCCCTGCGGCACATGGTCCGTGATCTGCTCGGCACCCGGGACGGAACCACGCACGTCTTCCGGAACACCGCCGGGCTGTCCCACCGTTACGACCTGGGCAGCGAAGAGCCGCTGGTGGGCCGGACCGCCCCTGACTTCCGTTTCGACGACGGCAGCCACCTCGGCGACCTGCTGAGGGAAGGTCACGGCGTCGCGCTCGACTTCACCACCGACCACCGTCTGCACGACGCGGTGACGGGCTGGAAGGGCCGGATCCGTTACGCGGCCGGGCCGGTCAGCAACGACCTCGGACTCGGCGCCCTGCTGATCCGGCCCGACGGCATCGTCGCCTGGACCGAGGCCCACGCCCCCGGCCCGGTTCCCGCCCCCGACTCCGCCCCCGCCCCCGACTCCGAAGCATTCCGGCACGCCGCGACCCGCTGGTTCGGCAGCCCGACCGCCTGAGACGCGGAGCCCGACGACACGCAGCGGGCGGACCGGCTCCAGCGCCCCGGGCCCATACCGATTCCGGGGCACCTTCCACGGAACGGGAGTGCCATGACGAGCGACAGCCCGACCCGGGCCGACCTGAACAAAGAGGTGGTCCGCCGCTTCTACCGAGCCGTTCTCCGAACACCCGGCGGCCCGGACTTCGCGACGATCGAGGAACTGACCGACGAGCAGGAGGTCGAGCTCAACTGGGGACACCCCGACAGCGGGGTCCACACGGGTGCTCGGATCGGACCGGCGCGGCGCAGGATGCACGAGCTGACCGGCCTGGACCTCACGACCGTCACCATCGACGAACTCACCGCCGAGGGCCCCACCCGCGTGGTGGTCGTGGCGACGAACACCGGCAGCGACATCCACGGCAACCCGTGGAGGATGACCGTTCTCGAACTGGTCGACGTCGTGAACGGCAGGATCACCAGGAAGCGTTCCTTCTGTCAGGACACCGCGCTGCTGCGTGACATCTCCCTCGAACGCGAGGCCGCAGGCCTGCACGCCGACGGAGACACCCCCTAAGGCCGCCACGACACCCGATGGTTGGACAGGTGGTCGTACGTGGCCATCATGGCCTCCCAGCCGTCCGGGAACTTCACGGTCACGCCCAGCTGGACCGGCTCCGTCGACGGGTGCTCGTCCAGCAGGTCCGTGACCCCCTCGCGGCACACCACGATGCAGGCGTGCCGGTGGCGGGAGGCCAGCACGCACAGCCGGCCCGTCTCCAGATGGAACGCGGTGGCGTCCGGACGGCCGGACAGCGGGTGCAGGACCACCGTCACATCGAACTCGCGGCCCTGGAGCCGGTTCGCCGTGTCCACCGCCACGCCCGTGACCCCGAGCTCGGCGAGCGCCGCCCGTACCGCGGCCGCCTGGTCGCGATGGGCCGTGCCGACCGCGACCCGGTCCGCCGTCACCGGCGCCGGGTCCGGGGAGCGCTCGCTGGTCGCCGCCCCGCCCCGGTCGAGCAGCCGGCGTACCACCTGGGCCACGGCCCGCACCGCCTCCGGGTCGGTGCGCGGGGTGTGCCGGGCGGGCAGCTCCAGCAGACCCCAGCCGGACTCCGCCGCCTCGTCCAGCACCCGGTCCGCCGCCGAGCCGTCGGACGCCACCCCGAACGACAGCAGCCGGTCGCCGTGGTCCGTACCGCTGCGGAACGGGGTGTACGGGTAGAACGCGTCCGACACCAGCGGAGCCGCCGAGGCCGGCAGCCGCCAGGAGACCGGCAGCCGGTGCTGCGGCAGCTCCGGGTTGTGCGCGAGCAGCGTGGACACCGCGCTGGCCGACGGGTCGTAGCTCAGCCCCGCCCACTGGTCCGCGCCGACGATCGAGAACGGGTCCAACTGGCCCGGATCGCCGACGAACAGAGCCCGCTCGAAGAGCCCGGCGACCGCCAGCAGCGCGTCCGAGCGCATCTGGTACGCCTCGTCGACGATCGCGTGGCCCCACGGCTCCACGTTCTTCACATGGGCCCACTTCGCAGCCGTCGAGACGACGACGTCGAGACCGGCCAGATCCGCCGCCTTCGCCGACTTCCGTACGTTGTCCAGGCCGTCCAGCACCTTGTCGTACGGATCGGAGTCGTTGCTGTGCAGCCGGCCGACCGGCAGGCCCGGGTCCTTCTCGGCGAGCCGTACCACCAGGTCGTCGACCTGGGCGTTCGTCTGTGCGACGACCATCAGCGGGCGCCCGGCCGCCGCGAGTTCGAGCGCGGCGCGCACCACCAGGGTCGACTTGCCCGCACCCGGCGGGGAGTCCACCACGATGCCGCGGGCCGTGCCGTTCAGAGTGTCGTCCAGGATCCGGGCAGTGGCCAGGCCCGCCGCCGCGCCCGGGTCGAATACGGCCGTCACAGCAGGTCCTCCGTGGTCACGGGGTCAGGGCGCTCGGCAGCTCCCGCGCCGCCCGGCGGGCCGCCGTGGGTCCACGGCGTCTCCTCCGGGTCCGGCAGCTGAGGGCCGCCGCGCTGGTCGTGCTCGAAGAGTGTCCAGGCG
Organism: Streptomyces sp. NPDC002809; assembly: GCF_040295435.1. NCBI lineage: Bacteria > Bacillati > Actinomycetota > Actinomycetes > Kitasatosporales > Streptomycetaceae > Streptomyces > Streptomyces sp. NPDC002809. Next base: position 101,574 of record NZ_JBEOVJ010000005.1, on the reverse strand, counting down.
ATGACGTCACCCGGCTCCGGCACCGATCCCGGGGCGGGCTCCTTGCCCCGGCCCATCCGGTCGGTGATCCGCAGCACCAGCGACGGGACGCCCCCGTCGCCGCTCTCCTCCGGCGCCCCGTACCCCGCGAACTCGGCGGTCTGCGGCTTGCCGTCCAGCGAGCGGTAGACCTTCACACGCTCGCCCAGGTGCGGCTGCTCGGCCGTGCGGACGGTGACCAGCGGGCGCGGGGAGGGCCGCTTGGACTCGCTGTACGCCATCTCCACCGCGGTCACCTCGCCGAGGAACGCCTCGCCGGCCAGCCGCCGGCCGGCCAGCACCAGCGGATCGTCCAGCGCCTCCTGGGCCTCCAGCTGGGCCTGCGCCGTCTCCCGCGCGGCCAGCTTGCGGGCCGCCGTCACCGCGTCGTCCCGGCGCGGCTGCGGCGGCTCACCGGCCCGCACCCGGTCGCGGTGGCCGGTGAACGACCAGCGGTCGCGGGTCCAGCGGTCCTCGGTCCTGGACCCCGCGGGCAGTTCCCGCAGCAGGTCCAGGCCCTGCCACACCGCGTCCCAGGTCGGCCGCAGGACACCGGCCAGCAGCCCCCGGATCTCCCGCTCGGCCGCGGTCAGTTCCGCGAGCCGGGCATCGGCTGCCAGACCGTCCTCGGCGGCGGCCAGCGACGTGCGCGCCCGGTCGTACTTCTCGATCGCGGGGGCCAGCAGCCGGTTGTCGAAGTCCGGGTCGGTGGCCGGTCCGGCCGGCGGGCACAGCAACTGGCCCCCGGCGTCCCTGCCCAGCTCGGCGCGGAGCGCGGCCTCTGCCCCGGACCCGCCCGCCGGCGGGTCGATCCAGGCGAGAAGGGCGCCCAGATGCTGGTCCTCCAGGGAGGACTGGCCACTCGCCCAGTGCCGGTTGAGGAGATCGGTGCCGGCCAGCAGCAGCGAGGAGCCCGGCACCCGGGCCCGCTCGCCGTAGTGAGTCAGCCAGCGGCCCAGCAGCGGGACCCGGGCGGGCGCCGGATACGGGGTGTCGGGGTCGTCCTCGGCGGTGCGCCGGAACCGCATGGAGCGGCCGAGCAGCCGGACGAACTCGATGCCCGCCCGGCTCGGCACGATCAGCTGAGCCGCGTCTGTGCACAGCTCGGTCTCCACCTTGACCTTCTTGCCGGTCGAGGGGTCGGTCTCGCTGCGCTCGGCCGCCTCGATGACGTCGGCGTACGACTCGATGTACGGCAGGACCGTCTCGGCCAGCTCCGCGAGGAACGCGAACCGCAGGTCCCGGTCGCGCGGCTGGGCCACGACCAGCAGCCGGGGCGCGTCCCGGTCCGTGCCGACGAGCGCGCCGAGCGGGGCGCCGGCCTCGCCCGCGGTGGTGAGCGGAACCAGCACGAGCGGCCGGTCGCCGAGGTGGCGGTGGCGGACGGTGGCCATCGGCTGGGCGCGGCCGCTCTCCACGGCCTCCAGCCGGGCCAGGGTGCCGATCAGCGACATGCGGTGCTGCCCTCCAGGGCCTCGGCGCGCAGCGCGGCCGCGCGGAGCAGTGCGGCGACCGTCGGGTCCGCCGGATCGCCCTCCTTGCCCGCGGCCGCGGCGAGTACCCCCGCGACCGTGGTGAGTCCGCCGAGCTCGCCCCGCACGCTCCGGCCGAGCGCCTCGACCGCACCGGCGGCCCGGGCCCTGGCCCGGCAGTGGAAGGCGAGCTCGCAGGCGGCCAGGCACTCCGGTGCGTACGCCGCGGAGACGGACTCGACCGCGGTGTCCAGCTCATCGGGGGAGCATTCCGGGTCGAAGGTGGTGCCCTCGGGCAGCGCCGCCGCGATGTCCTCGATCCGGGTGAGGCGGGTCAGCTGCCTGCGGGTGACCGCGCGCTGCTTGCGCACGTCGACGACGGAGGCGGTCGGCAGGTTGGAGAAGTCCTTGGGGCAGACCAGCAGCACCCGGTGGCCGACCTCCGCGCCGTCGGTCACCGCGGCGACCCGCTCCAGCGCCAGGACGTACACGGCGGACTGGCGGGCGGCCGCGCCGACCTTCGCCGCGTCGGCGGAGCCATCGATCATGGGGAAGGACTTGATCTCGACGACGGTCCAGGTGCCGTCGGGGTGGACGACCACCGCGTCCGGTTCCAGATAGGCGGGGGAGCCCGCCACCTCCAGGGCCAGCATCGGGTGGTCGAGCAGCGCCCAGCCGCCGGACGCGGTGGCCTCGCGCAGGGCCAGCGCGGTGCGGGCGGCGCGGCCCTCGGGGCCGGCGGCCGTGAGATCGGGTACGGGGACGTCCGCGGGCGGTTCGCCGGGCTCACCGAACCCCTCGTGCAGCAGGCGCATCAGCTCCGTACCCCCGTCGGCCTTGACCTTGGCCTCGAAGGCGTTGCCCCGCATGAAGGCGAACTGGGACTGGCCGAAGGCGGCCGGTGAACCGAGTGCGGCGGCGAGTGCGCCCTTGTCGACACCGGCGCCGTCGAGCAGGGCGCGCCGCTTGCAGCCGGGGTTGGCGGCCAGGGCGGCCAGGGCGCGTGCGTCCAGCGGACGGGGTGCGACGGCCGGGCCCCTCAGCTCAGCGAGCCGCCTTCGCAGCGTCACCGCCTGCGCCTCTTCCCGCGGGGGCCGGGACGTCGGCCGGGGCAGGTGGGCCGGCCGGTGCTGCTGCATCGGTGGGATCTGCGGAGGTGGTCCGCTGGCCGGGGATTCGCTCACCCGCGGAAGTCTTGCATCCGGCACTGACATCCGGGGACTTCATGGCCGGGGACACCCGTGCGAAGCGGGTCAGGACGGAGTCCTTGACCCGGTCGGCGAGGCGCGACACGGGCCTGGCGAGCAGCGCTCCGGCACCCATGACGGCGGCGCCGGCGACGGCGTCGAGGAAGTAGTGGTTGGCCGTGCCCATCACCACGATGACGGTGATCAGCGGGTAGGCGATGCCGGCGGCCCGCAGGAGGGGGTGCTTGCAGTGGCGCCAGATGAGGATGCCGCACCAGAGTGCCCAGCCGACGTGCAGGCTCGGCATCGCCGCGTACTGGTTCGTCATGCCGCCCATGCCGCGCGGTGCGCTCGCCTCGGTGCCCCACCAGCCGTACGAGCTGTACTGGGCCATCGTGTCGACGAAACCGTGCCCGGCGGCCAGCAGCCGCGGCGGGCAGGTCGGCATGAGCGTGAAGCCTATGAGGCCGAGCATCGTGGAGGTCATCAGCCAGGTCCTGGCCCGGCGGTAGGCGGCCGAGTGGCGGCGGAACATCCAGATCAGGACGGCCGGGGTGACGAGGTAGTGCAGGGAGGCGTACGCGAAGTCGGCGGGTATGCCTATGGAAGGGTGCGCGGTGAACAGCCGGTTGAGCGGGTGCTCGGCATTGAGGAAGAGGGCCTTCTCCAGATGCAGGATGCGCAGCCCGTGGTCGACGGCGGTGGACACGTCCCCCCGGACCAGGAGCCTGCCGCCCGAGTACGCTGCGTACACCAGGGCCAGGAGCGGGAGCTCGGTCCACCAGCGGGGCCGAGGGCGCGGCACGGGCGCGGTGGTGGCATGCGGCATCCGGAAGTTCTCCATCATGTGTTCATGCGGCCGACGGCGGGCGTTCAACCGTACGGTGCAGGCCGGCTGCGGTTCGCCCGGGGTGTCCTATGGAGGGCACCTCAGCTGCTCGGATTCGTCTGTGGTCATTGGGACGCCGGTACGGCCCCCCAGGTTGCCTCTCGCGAAGGTACGCGATGATGGAAATCCGGACGATCCGTTTCCCCGCTCCGCCCGTTGTATCCGTTCCGTCCCGGACGGATTCGTCCCCATCGATGTCCAAGATCTCAGATACCGCATCTCAGGTCCCAGTTTTTCAGGGAGAGCCTTCACATGGCACCGCGCATCCTGCTGGCCCGGCACGGCCGGACGGAATGGTCCGTCAAGGGCAAGCACACCGGCAGGACGGACATTCCGTTGCTCGACTCGGGGCGCGAGGGGGCCAGGCTGCTCGGTGAGCGGCTGCACCTCGGGCCGTGGGCGGACCTGCCCGGTCTGGAGGTCCGCACCAGTCCGCTCGTGCGGGCGTCCGAGACGTGCGGGATCGCGGGGTTCGGCGACGGGGCCGAACCGTGGGACGCGCTGATGGAGTGGGACTACGGGGCGTACGAGGGGATGACGCCGGCCGAGATCAAGGCGGCCCGCCCGGGCTGGTTCATCTGGCGCGACGGGGTGCCGGAGGGGGAGACCCTGGCCCAGGTGTCGGCCCGCGCCGACGAGGTCGTCGAGTGGGCGCGCTCGTCCGACCGCGACGTCCTGGTCTTCGGCCACGGCCACATCCTGCGGGTGCTGGGGGCGCGGTGGCTCGGTGAGGACGCGTCGTTCGCGGCGCGGCTGCGGCTGGAGCCGACGTCGCTGTCGGTCCTGGGATGGGCGTACGGGGCGCCGGCGCTGGAGTGCTGGAACGACACGGGGCATCTGGAGGCGTAGCGCCCTTCGGCCCGTCCGGGGACCGAGGACGGAACCGGTCGCCCGTTGCCGGGCGCGGGTCTTCGCCCCCGAGCGCCGGGCGGGCTGGAATCGGGGTTCTCAGCCGCCCGCTGTGGACATGGCGTGGCGGTCCAGGAAGTCCTTGACGTCCACCGAATCCCGGCCCCGGGGGCGCAGGACCGTGACCGCGTCCGCCAGCATCGACCGGATGCGGGAGGACTGGACCTGGTCCAGCAGGTCGAGCACCCGGTGACCCGTCGCCGCGGCCTCCTCCGTGAGGCCGGCCAGGGCCAGGTCCGTGGTCAGCTCCGCGCGGTACAGCGCCAGGTTCCGGGTGAAGTGCGGTTCCTGGAGTCGCGTCGCGCGCCGCGCATGGCGTGCGGCCCGCGACCAGTCGCCCAGCGCCGACCAGCACTGTGCCTCCAGCATCTCCAGCTCGGCCTCCCGGAAGAAGGTCATCCACTCCGGGTCCGCCGCGGACGGCCCCCGTCCGAACGCGGTGTGTGCCCGGCCCAGTGCCCGCTCGCAGCCGGTACGGTCCCCGAGTCCGGCCCGGCCCCCCGCCTCCCGCAGCGCGAGCAGCGCCAGGAGCCGCGGCGAGCCCAGGGGCTGTGCGGCCCGCAGGCCCGCCTCCGCCGCGCGTACGGACTCGCGCGGCCGGCCCGTGTCGCGGGCCAGGAACGACGCGTTGCAGAACGCGTGCGCCTCCAACGCCGGGTCCCCGGCCACCCGCGCGGTGGCGAGCGCCTCCGCGTAGTGCGAGCGGGCGTCGTCGAACCGGCCCGAGTCATGGGCCAGCCAGCCCACCGAGATGGCCAGCTCACCGGCGCCCGCGTGCAGCCGGTCCGCCGTGGAACGCCGGGTCGCGATGCCGGAGTCGAGCAGTGCGTACGCCGCCCGCAGCGGCTGAGAGGCCCGCCGGTAGAGGCCGTCGCCACCGTGCCGGTCGTCCAGCAGGCGGATCTGCCGCACCGCCTTCTCGACGGCGCTCACCTCCGCCTCGCCGACCCGGCGCTGCGCGGGCACGGACGCGGCGGCCGTGCCGCCGAGACCCAGGCCCAGGGAGACGGCCGCCACCGCGGTGGTGCCGCTCGTCATGAATGCGCGACGCAGCACGTCGCTCTCCTCGTCGGTGTCGCTGCCGGGCACCAGCAGCGGGGAAGTCGGGGGTGGCGGGGCGTCCGCCGTGGACCGGGCCCCTCGGCCGCGTACCGATTCGCGCGGTGAGAAGCCCAGGTCCGCCAGGGCCGCCCCGGGGAACATGTGCAGGAAGACCCGCTCGTACGCGTAGTTGGGACAGCGGATCTCGCCGGACTCCACGCGTCCGATGTACCGGGCGTCGCACGCGACCTGCTCGCCGATCTCGCGAGCCGACCTGCGTACTGCGGCAGCGAACTCTCCGGCGGAGCGCTGTCCGCGCAGCCGCCGGAAGGCGACGTTGGGAACTGCCGGTGTCGTCACCATGGCGGGGCCCTCTCTGCTGCGAGCCGGGCGCCTGTTTCCGGTGTCCCGGCGGAGCAAGAACGTACCTGCTGTGACGAGTCACACACACAGCGTTTGCTGACAAATCGGATATCTCGCCCACGATCCGCCATGAACTGCCACCCTTTGCGGGGGTGCTGCACCGTAGCCCTTGACGTGGTCGGCGCGTTGGTCCATGCGGAGACGGAGTCCGGCTCCGCCCGGCGATGAGAGGAGAGGTCCCTTGTTGCACCTCGGCATGGCGACCGGATCGCGATCGACCGCGACGACCGGGACGACGGCGGCCACCACGGCGACGACAGGCACCACGGCAACAGACACCACGGCACCCGCCGGGGGGCCCGGTGTTCCCGGCGTGCACTCCGGGCCCGAACCCTGCGATCTCGTGACCGTCCCCGCCCGCCAGGGGCTGGAGGCCGTCGACATCCTGCGGCGCGGCGCCGACCAGGAGGCGGTCGGACCGGTCCTCCATGACGGCGCCTGCGCCACCCTCGGCTTCCTGGTGCCTCCCGGCACCGCGCAGGCCTGGGACGTACCGGGCAGCGCCTGTACGCAGACCGACGGCCGCGGGCTGCGCATCCCCGCCGAGCCGCCGGCCCCGGGCAGCGGCTGGCTGCTGCCGCCCGCCCACGACACCCCGGTCACCGACCCGGCCGTGCTGCGGGCCGCGCTCGACCAGGCGGCCCGGCTGATCGAGGCTGCCGACAACTGCCGCTGAGAAGGTGCCGGGTGGCCCCGGAGCTCATAATGGCCGGGTGGCGGGCGCCTTGATCAGCCCGTCGCGGCCGGTTCCGACCGGCCCGGACACGGTGAGCAGTGAAGCAGGGACGAGTAGCAGTGGCACGTCGAGGAGCGGCCGGCGGTGCGGGCGACCGCAAGCAGCGCGCGGACCGCAGGACCGACCGCAAGGCGGCACGCGGCTCCGAGCCCCCCGGGGGCAACGTCACCGAGCCGGTGGACGGCGGCCTCGCAGAGCTCGTGCCCGACCGGGAACGCCGGCGAGCCTGGACCCTGACGATCGACGGTGCCCCGCAGTCCCATGTGGACCTGGACGATCCGACGTACCTCTCGTTCGAGTACCAGCGCCGGATCGGCCACATCGCCGATCTGGTCGCGCCCGCCGGACAGCCGCTGCACGTCGTGCATCTGGGCGGCGGCGCCTTCACCCTCGCGCGCTACGTCGCCGCGACCCGCCCCCGCTCCACCCAGCAGATCGTCGAGGTGGACGCGGCCCTGGTCCAGCTGGTGCGCCGGGAGCTCCCGCTGGACCCGCAGGCCAGGATCCGGGTCCGCGCCACCGACGCCCGCGCCGGGCTCGGCAGGATCCAGGACGGCTGGGCCGACCTCGTCATCGCCGACGTATTCAGCGGGGCCCGGACCCCTGCCCACCTCACCAGTACCGAGTTCCTCGCCGAGGTGCGCCGGGTCCTCAGACCCGGCGGGAGTTACGTGGCCAACCTCGCCGACGGGCCGCCGCTCGCCCATCTGCGCGGCCAGATCGCCACCGCCGCGACCGTCTTCCCCGAACTGGCGCTCGCCGCCGACCCGACCGTGTTCCGCGGCCGCCGCTTCGGCAACGCCGTACTGCTCGCCTCGGACGTGGCACCGAAGATCGCGGAGCTGACCCGCAGGGTGGCGACGGACCCGCACCCGGGGCGCGTCGAACACGGGCGTGCGCTCGCCGACTTCACCGGTGGCGCGGCCGCGGTGCACGACGCCGGCGCCCGGCCGTCACCCGCACCACCCGCGTCCGCCTTCGACTGAACTCCGTCACGACTTCACGATCTCGACCTGCGGCGGATGATCGTTCCAGGTGCAGTAGACCGACACCGTCGTGCCGTCGTCCTTGGTGAAGTTCACCCGGATCCAGGTCGTGTTCGTCCAGACCTGCACCGACCAGCCCTGCTCCGGAGTCGCCGAGACCAGCTTCGCCGAGTCCGTGCCGAGCTCGAAGACGATCCGGCCGCCGTCCGTCGCGTAACTCCTCGCCGTACCCGACGCGGTGGCCGTTGCCGTCGGCCGCGGAGTGCCGGCGGGGGTGTGCGACGGTGTCCGGGACGCGGTCGGGGACGGCTTCGGGGTGGTCCGGGGGGTGGCCCGGACCGTCTTCGACGGGGACGGCTCCGGGCGATGGGTCGAGGACGACAGGATTCCGGCGCCGGTCCGGTCGCCCCGGGGCTCCGCCGCGATCGGCACCGCGCGCGGCGGGTCGTACGCCGTACCCGCCATCACGGTGTGCACACCCCACCACGACAGCGTGACCGCGGCGCCGGTGGCGAGCGACCACGCGAGCGCGTGTACGAGACCTCGTTGCATCCGGCACATCCTGCCCCACGGCCGCACCTCTGTCCCCACTACCGCCACCGGGCGGACCGCGCGGGGCCCGATGGCGTACGGTGCCGCCCATGCCAAGTGTGCTCGTGGTCGAGGACGACCAGTTCGTACGTTCCGCCCTCATCCGGCACCTGACCGAGGCCTCCCACACGGTACGGAGTGTCGGCACCGCGCTCGAAGCGCTGCGCGAGGTGGCCCACTTCAGGTTCGACGTGGTCATCCTCGACCTCGGGCTGCCCGATCTCGACGGGGCCGAGGCACTGAAGATGCTGCGCGGCATCACCGACGTGCCGGTCATCATCGCGACCGCGCGCGACGACGAGAGCGAGATCGTCCGGCTGCTCAACGACGGCGCCGACGACTATCTGACCAAGCCCTTCTCCGTGGAACACCTCTCGGCCCGGATGGCGGCCGTGCTGCGCCGCTCGCGGGCGGCCGGCGGCGAGGCCCCGCCACCGCGCGTCATCCAGGTCGGCGGGCTCTCCATCGACCCGCTGCGACGCCTTGCCGAACTCGACGGTGCGGAACTCGACCTCACCCGGCGCGAGTTCGATCTGCTCACCTTCCTGGCCGGCCGGCCGGGCGTCGTCGTGCCGCGCAAGGAACTCCTCGCGGAGGTCTGGCAGCAGTCCTACGGGGACGACCAGACCATCGACGTCCACCTCTCCTGGCTGCGCAGGAAACTGGGCGAGACCGCCGCCCGGCCCCGCTATCTGCACACCCTGCGCGGCGTAGGCGTGAAGCTCCAGCCGCCCGCCGCACCCCCGGAGCAGCCCGCATGAGATGGGCCCTGGTCAAGGTCTGTCTGGCCGTCACCGCGATGGTGGTCGTCGCCTTCGCCGTCCCCCTCGGACTCGTCATCAAGGAGATGGCACGCGACCGCGCCTTCTCCGACGCCGAACGGCAGGCCGCGACGATCGGCCCCACGCTCTCCATCACCACCGACCGCGCCGAGCTGGAGACGGCCGTCCTCACCACCGAACCGGGAGCCGCGGGCCGGATGGCCGTCCACGTGCCCGCGTCCGGCGAGGCCGGCGGCGTGGCGGTGGAGATCGGCACCCGGCGCGCCACCCGCAAGGACCTGGAGACCGTACGGGAGTCGGGGCGCGCCTCCATCACGGAGGTGGCGGGCGGCTCCGCGCTGCTCCAGCCGACCGCGCTGGGTTCCAGGGGCACCGTCGTCGTCGAGGTGTTCGTGCCGGAGGACGAGGTCTCCAACGGCGTCGCCACCGCCTGGCTGATGCTCGCGGGCGTCGGCATCGCACTGATCGTCGGTTCGGTCGCGGTGGCCGACCGGCTCGGCGTACGCATGGTGGAACCGGCCCGGCGCCTGGCGGGCGCCGCACAGGACCTGGGGGAGGGGCGGCTCGGCACCCGGGTTCCGGAGGAGGGACCGACCGAACTCCGGTCCGCCGCAGCCGCGTTCAACTCCATGGCCGACCAGGTCGTCCAGCTCCTCGCCAACGAGCGCGAACTGGCCGCCGACCTCTCGCACCGGCTGCGCACCCCGCTCACCGTGCTCCGGCTCAACGCCGCCTCGCTCGGAGAAGGACCGGCCGCCGAACAGACCCGGGCGGCCGTGCAGCAGTTGGAGCGCGAGGTCGACACGATCATCAGGACCGCCCGGGAACAGCGCCCCCAGTCCCAGGGGCAGAACGGAGGCCCCGGGGCCGGCTGCGACGTCTCCGAGGTGATCCGTGAGCGGATGGACTTCTGGTCCGCGCTGGCGGAGGACGAGGGCCGCGAGGTGCGCCTCGCGGGAGTGGACCGTACGGTACGCATCCCGGTGGCCCGCCCCGAACTGGCCGCCGCACTCGACGCGTTGCTCGGCAACGTCTTCCGGCACACGGCGGAGGGCACCGCCTTCGCCGTCGACGTCCACCACAGCGGGGGCGCGGTGATCGTCCTCGTCTCGGACGCGGGCGGCGGCATAGCGGACCCGAAGGCGGCGCTGGCGCGCGGCAGCAGCGGGCGTGGCGGCGCTAAGGGGGCGGTGGGCTCGACCGGTCTCGGCCTCGACATCGTCCGCCGGGTCGCCGAGTCCACCGGCGGCGACGTGCGGATCGGGCGCTCCGTGCTCGGCGGCACCGAGGTGCGCATCTGGATCGGGCTCGACGGGCAGCAGCCGCAGCGGCGCGGGCGCGGACACCGGGTGGGGCGGCAGCGGCGCGGAGCGGCCGGCCGGGGTGCAAAGCGCCCATTCCGCTCCGGCGCGGGCCCGAACCTTTAGACCGGCCGATGCGCTCCTTAAGCCAACCCTAAGAACATCAACCCGGGTCCGAATCACACTGTTTGTCGGATTCGGTGCCGCTAGCGTGCTCCCGCATCCCCACTTCCGTACGACGAGGCAGGAACGCGATGGGCACCAGCACGCACCGGCGCACGGCGAGCACCAGGACCAGGGCGATCGGCGCAGTCGTCGCCGCGGCCGTGATCGGCGGCACGGTCTTCGCCCTCACCGGCACGGCCCAGGCGGCAGCGGTAGGCGCCGCGTACACGAGGACCAGCGGCTGGACCGGCGGATACACCGGGCAGTACGTCGTCACCAACGAGACCGACGCGGCCAAGTCCGGCTGGACGCTCGAATTCGACCTGCCGGCGGGCACGAAGCTCAGTTCCCTGTGGAACGGCGAGCACACCGTCAGCGGAAGCCACGTCACCGTCACGCCGGCGAGCTGGGACAAGGAGCTCGCGCCCGGCAAGTCCGTCACCATCGGCTTCGTCACCAGCTCCGCCGGCACGGCCGCCGACCCCACCGGCTGCCTCATCGACGATGCCACGTGCTCCGTCGACACCGGCGCGACACCGGAGCCGAGCGGCCGCCCCACCGAGACGGCAACCCCCACGCCGACCGCCACGGCCACCCCCACCGAAGAGCCCACCGCCACGCCGACCCCCACGCCGACCCCCACGCCGACCCCCACCGAGACCGACAGCGGCGGCGGCACGGCGGGCGGTGCGGGCTTCGCCCCGTACGTCGACACCTCGCTCTACCCGGCGTTCGACCTGGTCGACACCGCCGCCAAGACCGGGGTGAAGCAGTTCAACCTCGCCTTCATCACCTCCGGCGGCAGCTGCGCCCCGCTCTGGGGCGGGATCACCGGACTCGGTGACGACCACGTCGCCTCCCGGATCGGCGCCCTGCGCGCGGCCGGCGGCGACGTCCGGGTCTCCTTCGGCGGCGCATCCGGCTCCGAACTGGCGCTGAACTGCACATCGGCCGCCGATCTGGCCACGGCCTACGGCAAGGTCGTCGACACGTACAAGCTGACCAAGGTCGACTTCGACATCGAGGGCGGGGCGCTGCCCGACACGGCGGCCAACTCGCGGCGCTCCCAGGCCATCGCCCAGCTCCAGAGGTCCCACCCCGGCCTGGACGTCTCCTTCACCCTGCCGGTGATGCCCGAGGGCCTCACCCAGCCCGGCGTGGACCTGATCGCGGACGCGAAGAAGAACGGCGTGGACGTCGGCGCGGTCAACGTGATGGCGATGGACTACGGCGCCTCCTACAGCGGCGACATGGGTGCGTACGCGATCCAGGCGGCGACGGCCACCCAGGCCCAGATCAAGGGCGTGCTGGGCCTCTCCGACGCGGACGCGTGGAAGGCCGTCGCCGTCACGCCGATGATCGGCGTGAACGACGTCAGCACCGAGATCTTCAAGGTCGAGGACGCCACCCAGCTGGTGGCCTTCGCCAAGGAGAAGGGCCTCGCCTGGCTCGCGATGTGGTCCGGGACCCGGGACAAGGAGTGCGCGGGCGGGCCGAAGTCCTCCGCGGACGCCTCGTGCAGCTCGATCGCGCAGGAGCCGCTCGCCTTCACGAAGGCGTTCGGCGCCTACAAGTAGCCACCTTCCCCCGCCCGTGCATCCCGGCCGGCCCCCACAATCCCCCCACCCGGCCGGGGTGTGCGCCCCATGTGTCGCCCGTACCGCGTCAGCCCCGCGCCCGGTTCACCGCCGACAGCACCGCCGCCGCCGACGCGGCCACACTCGACGCGTCCTGGCCCGCGCCCCAGCACACCCGCTCGCCGACCCGGCACTGCGCGTACGCGGTCACCGTCCCCCCGGGCGCCCCGTGCTCCGCGAAGTCGAGGATCCCCACCTCCACCCCGGCGGCCGCCAGCGCGTGCGTGAACGCCGACACCGCGCCGCCGCCCGTGCCCTCGTGGTCGCCCTCGCGCCCGTCCACCCGCAGCGTGCAGACGAAGCGGCACTCACCGGCCGGCCCGCTCTCCGCGGACCAGGAGGCCAGGGCGATCGAACCGTCCCGGCCGGGGGTCAGATACGTCGCCTCGAACAGGTTCCACAGGTCCTTCGGCGTCGCCTCCAGACCGCTGTCGTCCGTCGCTTCCTGCACAGTGCGGGAGAAGTCGGCCCGCATCCTCGCCGGCAGGTCCACCCCGTGGTTGCTCCGCAGCAGGTGGGCGATGCCGCCCTTGCCCGACTGGCTGTTGACCCGGATGACCGCCTCGTACGTACGCCCCACGTCCGCCGGGTCGATCGACAGGTACGGCACCGCCCACAGCTCGGAGTCGCTGCCCTCCCGGTGCGTGAACCCCTTGCTGATCGCGTCCTGATGGGTGCCCGAGAACGCGGTGTAGACCAGGTCGCCGCCGTACGGATGGCGCGGCGGCACCGGCAGCCGGTTGCAGTGCTCGACCGTACGGCGGATCTCGTCGATGTCCGAGAAGTCGATCATCGGGTCGACACCCTGGGCGTGCAGATTGAGGGCCAGGGTGACCAGGTCGACGTTGCCGGTGCGCTCCCCGTTGCCGAACAGGCAGCCCTCCACCCGTTGCGCCCCCGCCAGCACGGCGAGCTCCGCGCAGGCCACGCCCGTACCGCGGTCGTTGTGCGGATGGACGGAGAGGATCACGGAGTCGCGCCGGTCCAGATGGCGGTGCATGTACTCGATCTGGTCCGCGTACACGTTCGGTGTCGCGATCTCCACCGTGGCCGGCAGGTTGTGGATGACCGGCCTGTCCGGCGAGGCGTCCCACAGCTCCGTGAGGCCGTTGCAGATCTCCAGGACGTAGTCGGGCTCGGTCAGGACGAAGACCTCGGGCGAGAACTCGAACCGGATGTCGGCGTCCGGCCTCGCCCTCGCCAGCCGGTCCATGTGCCGCCCGGCGTTCCGTACGACACCGTGCACCTCGGCCCGGCTCCGCCCCAGGACGACGTCACGCCAGACGGGCGCGGTCGGGATGTACAGGTGGACGACCACCCGGCTCATCCCCGCGACGGACTCGAAGGTCCGCTCGATCAGCTCGGCCCTGGCCGGGGTGAAGACGACCACGGTCACGTCGTCGGGTACGGCTCCGCTCTCCGCCAGATGCCGTACGAAGTCGAAGTCGGTGCGGCTCGCGGACGGGTAGCCGACCTCGATCTCCTTGAAGCCCATCGCGACGAGCAGATCGAACATCAGGCGCTTGCGCGGGGTGTCCATCGGCTCGGAGAGGGCCTGGTTGCCGTCCCGCAGGTCGACGGGGACCCAGAGCGGGGGGCGGTCGATACGGGCCTGCGGCCAGCTCCGGCCGGTCAGCGGGATGTCCACCCGGTCGAAGGCCGACCGGTAACGGTGCGACGGCATCGAGCTGGAGCGCTGCGGGTTCCAGGGCGGCGCGGTCTCGGGGACGGGCCCGCGCGGGGTGCAGATCGTGGGGAAGCCGTGCGTCGGTGACAGGACGGCAGACATGGACTCGGACGTGAGCTCGGACATGAACGTGGTCTCTTCTCGCATCGCCGGACGCGACCGGCACAGCACGGCACCCCGCGGCGGGGTGCCGATCGCTTCAGGCCCCGCCGCGGCAGCCGAGAAGAAGGAGACCGCGGTACGTCATGATCGGTACACTAGCCAGAAAACAAGTCCTCAGACAACCTGACAGGTGAATCCCGTGTCCTCGCTCGGTCCGCTCCGCCCCAGCCCCCTGGTCGAACAGGCCACGAGCCATCTGCGCGCGCAGATCACCGAGGGGCACTGGCCGGTCGGTACGAAGATCCCCGGTGAGACCACGCTCGCCAAGACGCTGGGCGTGGGCCGCTCGACCGTGCGCGAGGCGGTGCGGACGCTCGCCACGCTCGGCCTGCTCCAGTCCCGCCAGGGCGCCGGGGTCTTCGTCATCGCCGACCACGCGACGGAGGAGTGGCCGGTCAGGCTGCGCCGGGCCTCGGTCACCGACGTCTACGAGGTGCGCATGCTCATCGAGGTCCAGGCCGCCCGGCTGGCCGCCCGCCGCCGCACCGACGAGGACCTGATCGCGCTCGACGCGGCGCTCACGGCGCGCCGGGCGGCGGGCGCCGGCCCGGACCCCGGCTTCGTGGACGCCGACATCGCCCTGCACCGGGCGGTCGTGGCGGCCGCCCACAACCCCGTACTCACCGATCTCTTCGGCGAGTTCGCCCCCGCGCTGCGGCAGGGGCTGATCGACCTCGTGGAGCTGCTCGGACTGCGCCGAGACGACCCGAACCACGGTGAGGCGCAACACCACGCGCTGGTCAGGGCGGTCGTGGCGGGCGACGCGGAGTCCGCGGGCCGGGCCGCCCAGGCGGAACTGGAGCACACCCTGGCCCGCCTGCGCGCCGCCTGACCGGGCCGATCCGGCCGGATCGCCCTACGCCGCCCCGGCCCCCGAGTCCCGCCACTCCTGCGCGTACTCGTCGAAGATCGCCCGCAACTGGTGGCCGATCTACAGGTAGTCCAGGTCGTCCAGATTGGCCAGGGAGACGCGGACCGACCACTCCGGTCCGTCGAAACCGCCGCCGTTCAGCAGCACCACGGACGTCTGCTCGGCCAGCCGGAACAGCGGGTCGACCGGCTCGTAGTTCTGCTCCAGGTAGTCGGCGAACTCCTTGCCCTGGGTGCGTTCCGCCTCGGCCAGCAGGTCCAGCTCGATGTAGTACGAGGCCCGCTTGGGGTCCTCGGAGATCTTCATGTGGGCGCCCTCCAGCAGGAGTTCGAGGCGCTGCCGCACGATGGACCGGATCCGCTTCTTGTACTCCTGGCCCTCGTCCAGCATGTCGAAGAGGGAGAAGAGCGTCATCATCACCTGCTGCGGCAGCGAAAGCCCCGCCGTGTGGTTGAGCGCCACCTGACGGGAGTCCGCGACCAGCCGATCGATGAATCGCATCTCCTCCGGGTGCAGGGACAGCGACCCGTACCGCTTGTCCAGGCGGGCCTTCTCCTCGGCGCCCTGCGCGGCCAGCAGGTCGTCGATCACGTTGTCGTCGTGCAGTCCGATGACGCCGAGCCGCCAGCCGGTGGCGCCGTAGTGCTTGGAGTACGAGTACACGAGCAGGGAGTTGCGTGGCAGGTCGGCGGCCAGCGAGCGGAAGCCCTCGACGAAGGTCCCGTAGACGTCGTCCGTCACCACGATGAGGTTCGGGTTCTGCTCGGCGACGATCCCCACGATCTGCTCGGCGACCTTCGGAGCGAGCGCCAGGGACGGCGGATTGCTCGGGTTGACGCAGCAGACCATCCGGACGGCAGGGTCGGCCAGCTTGGCGATCTCCTCCGGCGGGTAGCGCCACTGCCGCACACCGGTCTCGGTGAACAGGTTCGCCTCGACGTGCACGACGTCGAATCCGTACGTGTCCAGCTCGGGGATCTCCAGGTACGGGGTGAACACGGGCACCATCAGGGCGATGCGGTCGCCCTTGTGCAGGATGCCGTTCTTCAGCAGCGAGTCGAAGATGTAGCACATCGCGGCCGTTCCGCCCTCGGTCGCGAACAGGCTGAGGTTTTGCCCCTGCGGCGGCCGGTGGTCGAACATCTCGTCGGCCACGTACCCGCGCACGATCTGCTCGACGTGCGGCAGGATCCGCCCCGGAACCGGGTAGTTGTCCCCGATCGAGGAGTCCGTCAACTCGTGGACGAACGCGTCCGGCACGAAGCCGAAGCGCTTGACCGCCAAGTCGACGCTTGCCTGCAGCAGCTCGATCCCGGGCAGGTCCGGATGCGTACGCACGAAATGGGCGAAGCGGTCCGCGCAGCCGGCCTCCTCCGGCATCCCGCCCAGGTTGTCCGCCGTCCAGACCCGGCGGGACTCGGCGAGCGCGAAGTAGCCGAGTGCGTGGTACGCCTCCCGGGGGCCGGTGGCGACCCAGTTCGGGTTGCCGCGGCCCGCGTTCAGCATGGCCCGGATCGTCTTGCCCTTCTGGCCGGGCTTGTCGCTCTGCTCGGACTGGGCGATGGTGATGAACTTGTCCTTCAGCTCGAACGGGCTGAGCTGGGCGAACGAGCGGATCTCCGCACGGCTGAGGCTGGCCTTGGGCATGTCTGCGCTCCCGCGGTTCAGTGGTTGAGGATGACGATGACGGCGCCCCACACGGTCAGCAGCACATTGCCGACGGCGTACGGGATCGTGTAACCGAGCGTGGGGATCTGGGACTTGGAGGTCTCGTTGACTGCGCCGATCGCCGCCGTGGTGGTCTGGCCGCCGGCCAGCACCCCCATCAGGATCGGGAACCTGATCTTCTGGACGTAGTGCCCCACCAGGAACCCGACGAGCAGCGGGACGACGGTGGCGACGGCCCCCAGGAGCAGCAGCCCCCAGCCCGCCGATGACAGCCCGCTGGTGAAGCTGGGGCCGGCGTTGATGCCGACCACCGCGACGAACATGCACAGGCCCAGGGTGTCCATGAACCACTGGGCGCCCGGCGGTACGTTCCCGTACGTCGGGTACTTGCCCCGGATCCAGCCGAAGACCAGACCCATGACGAGCCCGCCGCCCGACGTGGAGAGCGAGATCGGCACCCCGCCCGCCGTCAGCGCCGGAATGCCGATGCAGCCGCCGAGGAAGATGCCGAGGCCCACCCACACCATGTCCGTCGCGAAGCTCGTCGGCACGGGCTTGCCGAGCTCCTTGCCGGCCGGGCCGACGAGCCGCTCCGGACCGGTCAGCACCAGGGTGTCGCCGCGCTCCACCGGGGTGGAGAGCCGGAAGGGGAACTCGGCGCCCGCCCGGTACAGCTTCTCGATGTAGACACCGGCCATGAACGGCTCCCGGCGCAGCTGCTCCACCGTCCGCCCCAGCCGGGCCTTCTCGGACGCCACCACGTGCAGGGTCTCGGTCCGGTACCCGAGCAGTGCCACGTCGTCCGCCTCCGGGCCCACATGCGTACGGGCGTCGAAGTCCACCAGGTCGTGCCGCAGCGCGCTGACCGCGATGGTGTCCCCGTCCCGCAGCACGAGGGACTGGGACTGCGGCAGGATCGCCCCCTCGCGCCGGACCTGGGTGATGTAGACGCGGCGGCCGAGCGCCTGCTGCTGGGTCTCGAAGTCGGCGATGCTGCGGCCGACGAGGTCGTGGCGCGCGATCGTTTAGGCCCGCAGCACGGTCTCGTAGTAGCCCTCGCCCTCGTCCGGGTCCTCGTCCGGGGCGTCCAGCTCGGCGGCCAGTTCCGCGCTCTCCTTCGCCAGGTCCCGGCGGTAGAGCCGGGGCAGCACGTTGGCGAGGAGCATCGCGCAGAGGATGGTGCCGAGCGGATACGTGACGGCGTACCCGACCGCGACCAGGTTCTGCTCCGACTTCACCTCGGCGGAGGAGAGACCGGGCAGGGTGCCGATGGCGTCCTGGGCGACACCGATCGCCGCCGACTGGGTGAGCGCGCCGCTCATGAGGCCGGCGCCGAGCCCTGGTCCGTAACCGAGCAGGACGGCGAAGAGCCAGGAGACCAGCAGCCCGGTCACACAGACCACGACCGCGTTGACGACCTGCGGCAGCCCGTCCTTCCTCAGCCCCCGGAAGAACTGCGGGCCGACCCGGTAGCCGAGTGCGAACAGGAACATGATGAAGAAGAGGTTCTTCACCGTGTCGTCGATCTGGATCTTGAACTGCGCCCCCAGCACCAGGCCCGCGACCAGACAGCCCGTCACGGCACCGAGCGCGATCGCCTTGTAGCGGACCTTCCCGATCAGGAACCCCAGCGCGACGACCAGGAAGACCAGCAGTTCGGGATGGGGCGTGAATATGTTGCGGTTGAGGAAATCGATCATTCAGGCTCCCAGGACGCCGACGAGGATGGGACCGGTCAGAGGCAGCAGGAAGTTGGAGAGCGCGTACGTGATCGTGTAGCCGAGCAGCGGCACCGAGCTCTGCGCCACCTGGGTGATGGAGGTGATCGCCGGGGTCGAGCACTGCTGGCCCGCGATGGCGCCGATCAGCAGGGGCTTCTCGATCTTCAGGACCGTCAGTCCGACGATCAGGGAGATGGTCGCGGGGATCAGCACCATGGCGATCCCGGCGAAGGGCAGGAGCGCGCCGTACTCCTTCAGCAGCGGCCACGCCTGGGGCCCGGCGGTCAGTCCGGTGCAGGCGATGAAGATGGCCAGACCCAGGTCCTTCATCGTGTTCGCGGCCTGCGGGGGGAAGGCCCCGAAGGTCTGCCGGCGGGAGCGGAACCAGCCGAAGAGCAGCCCGGAGACCAGGCACCCGCCGCCGGTGCCGAGCGACAACGGGATGTCGCCGATCCGGACGACGATCTGGCCGAGCAGCGAACCCGCCACGATGCCGAGGCCCAGGTAGATGAAGTCCGTCGCGTCGTTCTTCACGACGGCACCGATCTTCGCGACGAGCTTGTTGAGACCCGCGCGGGCACCCACCAGGGTCAGCACGTCGCCGCGCTCCACCCTTGTCTCGGCGGACGCGGGCAGATGCTGGTCGTTGCGCAGCACGTCGGTGATGTACACGCCGTCCCGGCGGAACTCGGGGTGGTCGCGCTCCAGCTCGGCGATCGTCGACCCGGCGGTGGCCTTCTCGGTCACCGCGACCTGACGGGTGGCCAGCGGGGTGTCGAGGCCGGGCACGGCCGGCGTCTCCGGGCCGATCATCCGGCCGGCCGCGATGATCCCGCGGCGCCGGCCCACCAGCTGGACCAGGTCGCTCAGGGTCAGCTCCAGATCGGGGGACGGGTCCAGCAGCACGCTGCCGCGCTTGACGCCCTCCACCGTGACGCCGCCGAGGGAGGCCTCCAGCTCGCCGATCCGGCGGCCGTCCGCCGAGGTCACCAGGAAGGTGCGGCCGACCGTCCCGGGCAGTGCCTCGCGCTCGTCCGACTCCAGCCCGGGGACGCCGCCGCGCATCTTCTCCCAGAGTTCGCGCGAGGCGTCCGCCAGGTTGATGCGCAGCAGCATCGGCATGATCTGGCTGGTGAACAGCACGATGGTGACCAGGCCGAAGAGGTAGCAGACGGTGTACGCGGTGGCGACGTGCCCCTGGTACTGGGTGATCTGGGCGGCGGTCAGGTCGTCGAGCTTGCCGATGGCCTCGGTGGCCGTACCGACCACGGCGGACTCTGTCGCCGCCCCCGCCAGGATGCCCGAGGCCGTTCCGACGTCGAGGTCGAAGGCCTTGGCCAGGCCGAAGGCGATGCCGAGCACACAGACCAGCTCGATCAGGCACAGGGCGAAGAAGCGCAGGCTCCTGCGGTTGAGGTTGGCGAAGAACTGAGGCCCGGCCAGATAGCCGAGCGAGAAGATGAACAGCGCGAAGAAGACCGTCTTGACGTCCTCGTTCACGCTCACGTGCCGGGTGCCGATCAGCAGCGAGACGATCAGGGTGCCGCAGATACCGCCGAGCGCGATCGGTCCGACGCGGATCTTGCCCACGAGGTAGCCGAGGGACAGACAGAGGAAGAGAGCGAGTTCGGGATGGTCGCGGACTACTCCCATCCGGCGTCACTCACCCTTGGCTGCAAAAGTGATCATTAGGCATATAAGGGTGAAATCAACAGAATGTGAGATGACCGGCATGTCTGGTTCGCTGCCGTCGTGCGGAACGTAACGGGTCTCCTGTGGGGCGTTGTTCCGGTCATCGGCCCGGCTGCTGTTCTCGGCCACCGTCCGGCGCTCGGCTTCGGGGAAAGAACGCGGAGGTGCCTCCGGACGGCCCCTGGGTGCGAGGTCCCGTTCACCTTCCGGCGGGCGTCGGCGAAGGAATCGTGGGTGGTGGTGGGTGTTTCGGGGGTGTGCCGGAAATCCGGCTCGATCAGGCCCGCTTCCCGGAACCACCTACAAGATCCACTCCCAACAGGGCTGTCACCTGCGGGAATTCAGGAATTGCCGCGTCCGCTTCCTCTGGTTGCCCGCTTTGGCAAGCCTTCGGCCGGACACGGTCTCGTGACTTGCAGGACACGCTCGCGCAACGGAAGCGTCTTCAACTCTTGACACCCACCCCTCCCAGGCAGCAACCTTCCGACATCGACGCATGGGAGCGCTCCCACATCGCACGAGGAAATCTCGTGCGAACGGCACTGCCCGTGTCCTCCCCCCTGAACCATCCGGCACCCGCACTCACCAGCGCGTATGCCACGCAGTGAGCCAGTCCCACCCTGGAACAAGGAGTAGTGGAATGCGTATCACCCGCACCGTCGCCGGTCGCAGCCGCAGAGTCGCGGTCATGGCCACCACGGGCCTGACCGCTTCGGCCCTGCTGCTGACCGGCTGCAGCAGCGACTCCGACTCATCGGACACGTCCTCCGATGCGAACGGGAAGATCACGCTGACCGTCGCCGACTTCGGGCAGTTCGGCTACAAGGAAGCCGGCCTCTTCGCGAAGTACCACGAGCTGCACCCGAACATCACGGTGAAGGAAGACACCACCGCCGATGAGAAGGTCTACTACCCCAAGCTGCTCCAGCAGCTGAACTCGGGCAGCGGTCTGGCCGACGTCCAGGGCCTCGAGGTCGGGCGCATCAAGGAGCTCGTCGACACGAAGGCGGACCAGTTCGCCGACCTGAGCAAGGTCATCGACGTCAACGAGTGGGTGTCCTGGAAGGCGAAGCAGGCCACCGCCAAGGACGGCACGGTGATCGGCGCGGGCACCGACATCGGCCCGATGTCCCTCTGCTACAACACCGAGCTCTTCAAGAAGGCCGGCCTGCCGACCGACCGCAAGGAAGTCGCCGCGAAGATCGCCGGCGGCTGGGAGGACTACCTCAAGCTCGGTGAGGAGTACAAGAAGAAGGCGCCCGCGGGCACGTACTTCATGGACTCCGCCAGCGCCATGTACAACGCCGTCGTCAGCTCGAACGCGAAGCAGTACTACGACGAGAGCGGCGAGGCGATCTACAAGGACAGCCCCAGCGTCAAGCAGGGCTGGGACCTGGCGGCCGAGGCCGCGGACAAGAAGCTGACCCAGGGTCTTGCCCAGTTCAGCGACCCGTGGAAGGCCGCGCTGCGCAAGAGCACCATGGCCACCGTCGCCTGTCCTGCCTGGATGGCCGGTCAGATCTCGGTGAACGCCGGTGACGCCAACAAGGGCAAGTGGGACATCACCACCGCCCCGGGTGCGACCGCGGCCAACTGGGGTGGCTCCTTCCTCGGAGTCCCGAAGGCCGGCAAGCACGTCAAGGAGGCCGGTGAGCTCGTCAAGTGGCTGACCGCCCCCGAGCAGCAGGCCGCCGTCTTCAAGGCGATCGGCAGCTTCCCGTCCAACAAGGGCGCGTACGACCTGCCCGACGTGAAGACCGCCAAGCTGGAGTACTTCAACAACGCGCCGATCGGTGAGCTGTACGCCGACGAGGCCAAGTCCATCCCCGAGACCATCCTCGGAGCGAAGGACGGCATCATCAAGGACACCATCTCCACCCAGATCAACAACATGGAGCAGCGCGGCACCAAGCCCGACGACGCGTGGGACGCAGCGACCAACGCGATCGACAAGGCGATCGGCTGACGGTCGTAGCAGCGGGCGGCCCCAGGGCCGCCCGCACCTGCGTGTCCCCACCCCATGGGGCGCCGGGGCCGAGCGGACGGTAGGCCTCGCGGAGGGCTTGCACGGGGCGACCGGGTACCTCCCGGCCGCCCCGTGGAAGCCCACCGCACACGCTTGTCGCCGACGCCCCGGCCCATCCGGCCCGGCCCCGTACCCGGGTAACCAAGCAATCCAGGGAAGGACTCCCGCCCGTGGCCACCTCGACTCCCACCCGGGACGCATACACCCCGCCACCCCCGAAGAATCCGGTGAGCACCCGTCGGCAGGCCTGGCGCAGCCGCCTCTGGCGGTTCGACGACAAGGCATCGCCGTACGCCTACATAGCCCCGTTCTTCCTCGTCTTCGGCGCCTTCGGGCTCTACCCGCTGATCTACACCGGCTGGATCGCCCTGCACCGGGTCGAGATGACCGGACTGGACCAGATGGAGTGGGTCGGCTGGGACAACTTCGACAAGATCCTGCACGACTCGGAGTTCTGGACGGCCGTCAGCAACACCTTCCTGATCGGTGTCATGTCGACGGTCCCGCAGCTGCTCGTGGCCCTGGGCCTGGCGCACCTGCTGAACTACAAGCTCCGCGCCAGCACCTTCTGGCGGACGGTCATCCTCACCCCGTACGCCACCTCGGTGGCCTCCGCGGCCCTCGTCTTCGCCCTGGTCTTCCGGGCCGACGGCGGTCTGCTGAACTGGGCGCTGGAGTTCGTCGGCCTCGGTGACACCAACTGGGCCAACGGCCACTGGACGTCCAAGATCGCCATCTCCGTCATCGTGATCTGGCGCTGGACCGGCTACAACACGCTGATCTACCTCGCCGCGATGCAGGCCGTGCCGTCCGATCTGTACGAGGCCGCCTCGCTCGACGGAGCTTCGCGCTGGCAGCAGTTCCTCAAGGTGACCATTCCCTCGCTGCGGCCCACGATCCTGTTCACGATCGTCATCTCGACGATCGGTTCCATGCAGCTGTTCGGCGAGCCCCTGCTGCTGGAGGGCGGCACCCTCGGCGCGATCGGCGGCAACGAGAACCAGTACGAGACCCTCAGCATCTACCTCTACAACTACGGCTGGAACCTGGGGCATCTCGGTCCGGCCGCCGCAGTGGCCTGGGCGATGCTCGCCCTCCTGCTGATCATCGCCGCGGTCAACTGGCTCATCGGCCGCTTCGTACGCAAATCCGCGGTCTGACCGGGAGCGATATCCATGACCATCACCAGCCCCACCAAAGCCCCGGGCTCCGTCCTCCCGGCACGCACCGTGCACCGTGCGCCGAAGCGCGCGAGCCGCTTCAAGCCCGGTGCCGGGCAGCAGCTGAAGGGCGGCCCCTTCGCCTACATCGCGCTGACCGTCGTCGGGATCGGCTCGCTGCTGCCGCTGTACTGGACCCTGGTGGCCGCGTCCCACACCCAGGACGAAGTACTGGCCTCCACCCCGCCGTTCCTGCCCGGCGACCGGCTGTTCCACAACCTCGACGCCGCCTGGAACCAGGCCCACCTGGGCAAGGCGATCCTCAACAGCTTCATCGTCTCCAGCTGCATCACGTTGGCGACGCTCTTCTTCTGCACCCTGGCCGGCTACGCCTTCGCCAAGATGCGCTTCCGCGGCCGCGGCGCGCTCATGACCGGCGTCATCGCGACCCTGACCATCCCGCCGCAGCTCAGTGTCGTCCCGCTGTTCATGATGATGTCCGACCTCGGCTGGAGCGGAAGCCTGGAGTCGGTGATCTTCCCGACCCTGGTCAGCGCGTTCGGCGTGTTCTTCATGCGGCAGTACCTGACCGAGGCGCTGCCGTACGAGCTGATCGAGGCCGCCAAGATCGACGGTGCGAGCAACTTCCGTATCGTGCGAAGCGTCGTGCTCCCCGTGGCCCGCCCCGCGATGATGGTGCTGGGCATGCTCACCTTCGTCCAGGCGTGGAACGACTTCTTCTGGCCCTACCTCGCGCTGAACCAGCAGAACCCCACCCTTCAGGTGGCCCTCGGTCAGCTGAAGGCCTCCTACACCCCCGATGAGAGCATCGTGATGGCCGGCGGGCTGATCAGCACGCTGCCGCTGCTCGTGGTCTTCGTCGTCTTCGGCAAGCAGATCGTCGGCGGGATCATGTCCGGTGCCGTCAAGGGCTGACGACTCGTCGGCCCGTCTCCTCACCTCCCGGCAGCCCCGCACGGCCCGCGCCCGCCCCGCAGACCGTACGGGCTCCGGAGTTGCCCTTCCCGTCCCTGTCCGTCCACCCCTGGGAGCGCTCCCGCATGACTGCCGTACGACCTGACATCGCCCCGAAGCAGGCGCCCGAGGCAACGCAATTCCCGACGGGCTTCGTCTGGGGAGCGGCCACCGCCGCCTACCAGGTCGAGGGCGCCGCTGCCGAGGACGGCCGCACCCCCTCCATCTGGGACACCTTCAGCCACACCCCCGGCAAGGTCCACAACGGTGACACCGGTGACATCGCCGCCGATCACTACCACCGCTTCCGCGACGACGTTGCGCTGATGAAGCAGCTGGGTCTGAAGGCGTACCGTTTCTCCATCTCCTGGTCCCGGGTGCAACCCACCGGCCGCGGCCCCGCCGTCGAACGCGGCCTGGACTTCTACCGCAAGCTCGTCGACGAGCTGCTCGAAGCCGGCATCGCCCCCGTGGCGACCCTCTACCACTGGGACCTGCCCCAGGAGCTGGAGGACGCCGGCGGCTGGCCCCAGCGGGTCACCACCGACCGGTTCGCCGACTACGCCGCGATCATGGCGGGCGCGCTCGGCGACCGGGTCGCGACATGGACCACCTTCAACGAGCCGTGGTGCTCGGCCTTCCTCGGATACGGCTCCGGTGTGCACGCTCCCGGCCGCACCGAGCCCGCCTCCGCCCTGCGGGCGGCCCATCACCTCAACCTCGCCCATGGCCGGGCGATCGAGGTCCTGCGCGATCAACTCCCCGCTGGCGCGCAGACCTCGGTCACCCTCAATCTCCACCAGGTCCGTCCGCTGACCGCGAGCGCGGCCGACGCGGACGCCGCCCGCCGGATCGACGCGGTCGGCAACCGGATCTTCACCGGCCCGATGCTGCGCGGCGAGTACCCCGCGGACCTGCTCGCCGACACCGCGCACCTGGTGGACTGGTCGAAGCTGGTGCAGGACGGCGACCTGGCCGCGATCTCCCGTCCAGTCGACGTCCTGGGCGTCAACTACTACACGCCGACGCTGGTCTCCATGCCCGAGAAGGGCGAGAGCGGCAGTGGCAACGATGTCCACGGCGCCAGCGAGTTCTCCCCGTGGCCCGGCTCCGAGCACGTCGCCTTCCACCTCGCCGAGGGGAAGGAGCGCACCGCGATGAACTGGTCGATCGACCCCAACGGGCTCTACAGCCTGCTGATGGACGTCACCCGCGACCACCCGGGCCTGCCGCTGATGGTCACCGAGAACGGCGCCGCCTTCGACGACTACGTCTCGCCCGAAGGGCGGGTGGAGGACCCCGAGCGGATCGCCTACCTGCACGGCCATCTCGACGCCGTGCAGCGGGCGGTGGCCGACGGAGCGGACGTCCGCGGCTACTTCCTCTGGTCGCTGATGGACAACTTCGAGTGGGCGTACGGCTATTCGAAGCGCTTCGGCACCGTGTACGTCGACTACGCCTCCCAGCGCCGCATTCCCAAGTCGAGCGCGCACTGGTACTCCGATGTGATCCGCCGTCACGCGCTGCCGTCGGGTGGCCTTTCCTGACCGTCCCCCCTCCCGGCGGACACCGCCGGTCGCGGTACCCGCACCACCTCTGAGACCCGGCCCCGTGCCGGGTCTCGGTCATGTCCGCGACGGTATTGGCCGCGCCCGCCCCGGGCCGAGGCAGGTCGCTTGACCACGCGCGTAGAGTGGGAGCGCTCCCATGCTGCGGGCCGGGAGCGACCGGCCGGTCCCGTTGAGTGTCAAGGGATCCCACATCAGGACTTGGTTTGGTTATCCGACTGTGAGAAATTGACCGCGAACGGGAGGCAGCCATGGCGGCAGCGCGAGTACGGAGCGGGGGCCGGCCCACGCTCGAAGAGGTCGCGGCACGGGCGGGGGTGGGGCGCGGCACTGCCTCGCGGGTCATCAACGGCTCACCGCGCGTCAGCGCGCACACGCGGGAGGCGGTCGAGGCGGCCGTCGCCGAGCTGGGGTACGTACCCAATCGCGCGGCCCGCGCCCTGGCCGGGAACCGGACGGACGCCATCGCGCTCGTCGTGCCCGAGTCCGAGAGCCGCTTCTTCACCGAGCCGTACTTCTCCGACATCGTCCGCGGGGTGGGTGCCGCCCTCGCCGACACCGAGATGCAGCTGCTGCTCACCCTCGTGGGCAGCGACCGCGAACGCCGAAGACTCGCCCAGTACCTGACCGCGCACCGTGTGGACGGCGTGCTGCTGGTCTCCGTGCACGCCGACGACCCGCTGCCCGATCTGCTGGAACAGCTGGGCATGCCCGCCGTCATGAACGGCCGCAGGTCCGCCACCGAGCCGCTGCCCTCGGTCGACTCGGACAACTTCGAGGGTGCCCGCGGCGCCGTCGAGCATCTCGTCTCCCGGGGCCGCCGCTCCATCGCCACCATCACCGGACGGCTGGACGTCTACGCCGCCCAGCGTCGCCTCGACGGCTACCGCAGGGCCCTGGCCGACGCAGGCCTCGAACCGGACGAGCGGCTGATCGCCCCCGCGGACTTCTCCGAGGAGGGCGGCGTCCGGGCCATGCGCGAACTGCTGGCCCGCCGCCCCGACGTGGACGCCGTCTTCGCCGCGTCCGACCTGATGGCGGCGGGCGCCCGCCAGGTGCTGCGCGAGGCGGGCCGGCGCATCCCGGAAGACGTGGCCCTCGTCGGCTTCGACGACTCGTCCGTGGCCCGGCACATGGACCCCGCGCTGACGAGCGTGCGGCAGCCGATCGAGGAGATGGGCCGGGAGATGACCCGGGTGCTCCTGGCGGAGATCGCGGGCGAGAACACCGAGCGCCCGCAGATCGTGCTGCCGACGGAACTGGTGGTCCGCGACTCGTCCTGAGGGCGGCTGCGCGGCGGGCCTGATCGGTCAGCGGCCTCCGGCGGCCGGCCCCGGCCACGGCCCCGGCCCCCGGCCCCGGCCCCCGGCCCCGGCCTCTGAGCGGTCACCGGCTCTCGGCGGTCGGCCCCCGGCCCCCTGCCTCTGATCGGTACCGGACCGGGTGGTCGGTCTCCGGCCCCTGCCCGCGATCGGTAACAGGCCCCCGGCCCCCGGCCTCCGCCGGTTGGCCCCCGGCCCCCGGCCCCCGGCCCCCGCCGGTTGGCCCCCGGCCCCCGGCCTCCCGGCCTCTGATCGGTCACCGCTCCCGGTCAGCCCCCGGCCGAGTCGGTGACCGTCCGCCCGTCCCGCAGGCCGATCACCCGGTCGCAGGTCTCGGCGACCTGCTCCTCGTGCGTGGCGATCAGGACCGTGGTGCCGTGGTCGCGCCCGAGCCGCACGATCAGATCCATGACCGCGGACCCGGTGGCCGAGTCCAGGGCCCCGGTGGGCTCGTCGGCGAGCAGGAGCCGGGGCGTGGCGATCAGGGCACGGGCCAGCGCGACGCGTTGCTGCTGTCCACCGGAGAGCTGCGCGGGGTGGGCCTTCTCGCGGTCGGCCAGCCCCACGGCCTCCAGCAGTTCACGGGCTCGCGCGGGGGCGTCGAAGCCGGCCCGGCGGGGCAGTACGGGGGCCAGGACGTTGTCGATGACGGTCAGGGCCGGCAGCAGATGGAAGCGCTGGAAGACGAATCCGACCGTACGGCGGTAGGCGGCGAGCCCGCGGGGGCGCAGGGCCGTCACCTCGGTGTCCCCGACGCGTACCGAGCCCGAGTCGGCGCGTTCGATCGCGCCCAGCAGGTGCAGCAGCGTCGACTTGCCGGACCCCGAACGGCCGGTGAGGGCGACGATCTGCCCCGCGGGGACGGTGAGATCGATGCCGTCGGCCGCGGTGATCGCGGCTGCGCCCTTGCCGAAGACCTTGCTGAGCCCGACGACCTCGACGGCCGCCCCGCCGGTCTCCGCCCGTTCGCCGGCAGGTGCCGTTCCCTTGTCTGACATGGCTTCCTATTCCTCCTGGAGGAGCACGCTGGTGGGGCTCCGGGTGAGCATCACCGAGGGGACGAGCGAGGCCGCGGTGGCGAGGACGACCCCGGCCGCCGCGGCGAGCAGCGCGGTGGCGACGAGGGCTGCGCCGACGGTCCCGGTGAGCCAGGCGATGAGGCCGATGCCGGTGGCGGCCCCGGCGGTGGCGCCGAGCGCCCCGAGGACGGCGCCCTCCGTCAGGACGAGCCGGGTGAGTTCGCCGTCCGACCAGCCGGTGGCCTGCAGTACGGCGAACTCGGCGGCCCGTTCGCGGATGCCCAGGTAGATGACGTCGGCGGCGGCGAAGGCGCCGAGCAGGGCGGTACCGGCGGCGGCCGCGATGTCGACGCCGCGGGCCTTGAGCGCGATGGCGTCGCCCATCACGGTTCCGACGACATCGTCCTCGAACGACCAGAGGATGGCGGCGACCGCGGTGACCGCCGCGACACCGACGGCGAGAGCGGCCGCGCCCAGGAGCGTCCGGCCCGGCACCCGGGCCAGGTTGGCGCAGGCCAGACCGGTGACGGTGCGGTGCCGGCGCGGACGCCGGGCCGCGCGGATCGCCGGGCGCAGGCTCGTGGCCGGGTGCCCCGCCGAAGCGCGCAGCGCGGGCACGGCAGCGGCGAGGACGGACAGGACGAGCGCGATGGGGACGGCCGCGGCCGCCCGCAGGGGCGAGACGCCGAGGCCGGCGGGCCCGGCGAGCAGCAGGGACAGGAGCGCGCCGAGGACCCCCGCGACGGTGCCGAGCAGGGCGGTCTCGCCGATGACGAGCGAGGTGACCCGGGCGCGGGACCAGCCCAGGCAGGCCAGCACCGCGAGTTCGCGCCGACGGTCACGGACGGCGGCGGACGCGGAGTTGACGAGGAACAGGGCGCAGACCCCGAGGACGAGCCCGAACAGCAGCAGGCTCTTGCGGTCGGCCGCCTCGACGATGCGGGCGGCGACGCCCTTGCGCGACCAGCCCTCGGACAGGGTGAGTGCCGGACGTCCGTAGTCGCCCGCCGGCAGGTGGACGGTACGGGGAGCGGGGGAGGACCCCATGGTGAGGTCGACACCGAGCCCGGTCTCCTTGCCGATGCGCTCGGCGACGAGACGTACGCGCTCGCGGGACCGCGCGTCGGTCCCGGTGACGCCGTCGACCCGGACCCGGATCGCGGAGATGGGTGCCGCGGCCTGCTCCGAGGCGGGATCGAGGACGCGGGGGAGCGCGGCGAGCGTGGTGAGGAGCTGGGGCGGGGTGGCGAGGTAGCCGCCGGGGTTGGAGTTCGGCATCAGCGCCCGGTCGCCCAGCAGCTTGCGCGCGGCGGCGTCGGCCCCGGTCGCCTCGACGGGCTGGTACGTCTCCATCGGGACCTCGGACAGGGCGGAGAACTCGGTCAGCCGCTCCGGGTCGTACGTCCCCACCGCCAGCCCGTCCCCCGACCAGTCGCCCGACCGGAAGTCGGGCGCCTGGTACTCGGGGACGCGGGTGAGCGGCCGCTGCTTGGCGTCCCGCGCCAGCCAGGGGGTCGGCCACCCGGTGTGGTTGCTGTTGGCCCACAGCTCGTCGATGTCGGCCGGGACCGTCCGAGGAGTCAGGCTGCCGTCCGCGGCGGTCCGGTAGGAGGGCGCTCCGGACTGGATGATCCGGTACAGGTCGGCGCCCTTGCGGTTCGTCCCGTAGACCTTGTCGACGGAGTAGGAGCGGTCGGTGACGCGGCTGCCGCGCTTCTCGTCGATCGCCGTGTCGAGGGCCCGGCGGGCCAGGCCGGCGATGCCCACGGGGCCTGCGGGCGAGCGGGAGACGGCGACCGACAGCTGCTCGTCGACCTGGGGGTCGGAGGAGATCAGCACGGGCACCGACCGGCTCCGCCCGTCCGCGGCCGGGGCGACCGCGGTCTCCGTCTGCCGCAGGTAGCGGCCGGACACGAGCGCCTTGTCCAGCCCGACCAGCTTCGCCTCCTGGTCCGGGTCGATCGCCGCGAGCAGCATGGAGACCGGCCAGGAGATGTTCACGGTGAGCCGGGACGAGGTCTCCCACTCCGTCCGGAAGGACCCGTCGTCGGCCAGGTGGACGGCCTCCAGGTGGCCGCGGCTGCTCGCGGACCCGGCTATGGAGGCATCGGTGGCGCAGACCGGCACGGAGCGCCCGTCCGGCATCACCTCCAGGGGCGGCAGGGACTGTCCCGGGTTGTCGCAGACGGCCAGTGCCTTCCTGGTGTCGAAACCGTTGGGGTAGGAGGGGGGCGGGGACTGCCAGGAGGGGTCCGACCGCTCCCTCGCCAGGTCGACGTGGGATTCGGGCCACACGACCTTGTTCCTCGTCACGTAGACGAAGTTGGGCAGGTCGTCGTCGAGCGTGCTGAGTCCGCGGTCGGTGTGCCATGTCGGCTTCACGGTGATCAGCTGCTGGGTACGGGTACGGTCCACCTGGTCCGTGACGTCGACGGCGGCCTTGCTGTTGGCGAGGACGTAGCCGACCATGGCGACCGGTGCGGCGACCTCCACCCCCGTCATCCGCGCGATCCGGTCCTGCTGGCCCCGGGTGATCCCGCCGAACTGCCCGGACAGGAAGTTGGGCCGCACCAGCCCCTGACCGCTCTCCTGGGCGCTGCGCGACCCCGCGGGCCGGACCAGGATGTCGTACGCGCCGCGGAAGTTGTCGTTCACGGTCCCGGTGGTGCGCAGCTGCGAGGTCTCGGCGGTGGACGTCAGCAGCGTGAAGCCCGTCGTCGCGGCCATCACCCCCGCGACGAGCGCCAGGCTCCGCCCGGTCCTGTGCCGTACGTGACTGAAGGCGGTGCGCAGCACCCGGTCCCCCTCGCGGAATGCCGGTGTGCGGACACGGGTGTCCGTGTCCGCACACCGGCGGCTCGTTCGTTGATCAGTTGCAGGCTTCGCCGGTGTACTCCCAGCCGTTGCAGAACGAGCTGTCCCAGCACTGGTTGCGCTGGATCTTGCCGTTGTAGCAGCGGTACTTGTACCACCACACGGCCTCGCCCGTGACCTCGGGCGCCAGCCGGTCCGCCAGCTTGTCGGCCATCTTCCGGAATGTGCGCATCGCGCTCTCCCTCTCCCGCCGACCGCTCGCTGCGATCGGATGGTGCGGCACGCTAACTCCCCTGCGTACACCGGACATCCAGGCTCGTGGGTATGTCGCGTGTATGTCCGCCTTCTAGGCTGCGCACCCCGTCCGGAACCGCCGGACGGGCGATGCGGCCGCGTCCCGGACCGGCCGTCCAGGGGGAGCCGTGCCGTATCTGGTTGTCGCCTGTCAGGTGCTGAGCGCCCTCACTTTTCTGGCGGCGGCAGCCGGCAAGCTCCGCTCCCGTGCCGCGTACGCGGGCTTCGTCGCGGAGCTCGACGCCTGGCCCCTGGTGCCCGCCGGGCTCCGGCCCGCCGTCGCACGGGCGGTCTGCGCCGCCGAGGCGGCCGTGCCGGTCCTGCTGGCCGTGCCGGTCACCCGCCGCGCCGGATCGGCGCTGGCGGCGCTTCTTCTCACCGCGTTCCTGACCGCCATGATCCTGCTGCGGATACGGGGCACCGCCGCACGGTGCACCTGCTTCGGCCGGAAACCCGCGACGCTCGGTGCCCGCCATCGCGTACGTACGACGGTCCTGCTCGGCGCGGCCGGGGCGGCGTTGCTCGGGCAGGGCGTCGGCGGGCCGGCCACGGTGGGCGGAGGGCTGATCGCGGCCGGGTTCGGGGCGCTCGGTGCCCTGGTCGCCGTGACCCTCGACGACATCGCCGACACGCTCGGGCCGGTGTCCGCCCACGACGTCACACACACCTCAAGGAGCTGACGTGTCCCTCATGGGCGCGGCGGTCGCCCTCGTCGGAGCGATCGCCCTGTTGAACCTGACCCTGACCTACGGCCTGATCCGCAGACTCCGTGCGGGTTCCGGGCCCGGCCCGGGGGGTGGCCCGGGCCCGGATCACGAGGCCGGAGTCGCTCCCGCCGTCCGTGACTTCGAGGCTGTCACCACACAGGGCCGGACGATCGGGCCCGGCGATCTGCCCGACGGAGCACTTGTCGCCTTCTTCAGTACGGGCTGCCCGCCGTGCGCCGAGCTGCTGCCCCGGTTCGTCGCCGCCGTGCCCGGCCTCGGGCTGCCGGTCTCCGCCGTACTGGCGGTCGTCGCGCCGGGGCCGGAGGAGCAGGAGTACGTGGACGCTCTGGCGGAGGTGGCGACGGTGGTGTCCGGGGAGCACGCGGACACGGTGGCCGAGGCCTTCGGAGTGGCCGGCTATCCCGTGGTGTGCAGGCTCGCCGCCGACGGGGCGGTGACGCCGGTCGAGCACGAGCGGCCGGGATCCTTCGTGCCGGTGGCCCCGTGAGGCAGCCCCGACGCCCCTTCGGCACCGTGCTGGGCCTGGCGTCGCGCTTCGCCTGGCCGCAGCTGGCCGGAGTCGTGCTCATCAGTCTGACACTTGCTCAACTTCCCGTACTCGTCGCCTGGTTGATGAGCTCACTCATCGACATGATCGCCCATGAGGGCGGTACGCCCGCACAGGTCACAGGACCGGCCCTCGCGATGGCCGTCGCCGGTCTGGCGCTCGCGGTGCTCCCGCACGTGGAGACGCTGCTGCGCGGCGAACTGTCCCGCCGGGTCGCGCTGGCCGCACAGGACCGGCTCTACGCGGCGGTCAACGGATGGAGCGGGCTGGGCCGCTTCGAGGACCCGGCGATGCTGGACCGGCTGCGCCTGGCGCAGCAGTGCGGGCAGCAGGCACCCCCACAGGTGGTCATGGGCGTCATGGGACTGCTGCAGGCGGTGGTGACGGTGCTCGGCTTCCTCGGCTCGCTCGCCCTGGTCAGCTGGTGGCTGGTGGCGGCCGTGTCGCTCGCGGCCGTGCCCGCGCTGGTCGTGGAGCTGCGGATGGCACGCATCTGGGCGGACACCGAGCTCCGGGTGACTCCGCTGGAGCGCCGTGAGTGGTTCTACTCGAACCTGCTGGGCAGCGTGCAGGCGGCCAAGGAGATCAGGCTGTTCGGCACCGGTGACCATCTGCGGGCGCGGATGCGGCGCGACCGCCAGGCCATCAACAAGGCGCACCGGACCACCGAGACGCGCAACGCCCTGCTCCAGGGGCTCCCGGCGGCACTCTCCGGTGCCATCGCCGCGCTGGGCCTGCTGTGGGCCGTACGCCAGGCGGCGCGCGGGGCGATGTCGGTGGGCGAGGTGTCGCTGACCGTTGCCGCGATGGCATCCGTACAGGGCAGTTTCGGCACCGGCGCCGCCCAGTTGGCGGTGGTCCGGCGCAGCCTCCTGCTGTTCGCGCACTTCACGACGGTCGTCCAGGCACCGCCGGACCTGCCCGTGCCCCGGTCGTCCGTCCGGCCCGCCCGGCTGAGCGCGGGCATCGAGCTGCGGGACGTGTGGTTCCGGTACTCGGACCAGCACGACTGGGCCCTTCGGGGCGTGAGTCTCACCATCCCCGCCGGTTCGACGCTCGCCCTGGTCGGCGACAACGGGGCCGGGAAGTCGACCCTGGTCAAACTGCTCTGCCGGTTCTACGACCCCACCCGCGGCACGGTGCTGTGGGACGGCCAGGACATCCGTACGTTCCCTCCGGCCGAACTGCGTCGCAGAATGAGCGCGGTCTTCCAGGACTTCATGCGCTACGACGTGTCGGCGGCCGAGAACATCGGGCTCGGCGACGGAGACGACGCGGCACGCCACCCCGACCGCATCCGGGCGGCGGCAGGCAGAGCCGGCGTCGACGGCCTCCTGGAAGGACTGCCGCGCGGCTACGACACCCTGCTCAGCCGCGCGTTCACGGAACCGTCCACCGACGAGGGCGAGGACGGCGATGCGGACGACGGGGTGGAGCTCTCCGGAGGCCAGTGGCAACGGGTGGCGCTCGCCCGCTCCCTGCTGCGCGAGGACCCCGATGTGCTGATCCTCGACGAACCGGCCTCGGGGCTGGACCCCCAAGCCGAGGACGAGGTGCGCCAGGCCCTGCGGCGCCACCGCCGGGGCCGCACGAGCATCCTCGTGTCACACCGCCTGGGCACCGCCCGGGAGGCCGACAGGATCGTGGTGCTGAGGGCCGGCTGCGTGGTCGAGCAGGGCAGTCACGACGAACTGATGGCGAAGCCGGGCCGCTATGCCGATCTCTTCGGGCGCCAGGCCGCGGGCTACCGGGAGAGGGAGCGGCCCCCGGCTCCTCCCGCGCAGGAGACGGAGCGGGTATGACGCCCTGGGCCTTCGTGGCAACGGCACTCACGGCGACGGCGGCAGTCGCGGTCACCGGTTTCGCGGCCGTATGCGTCCAGGTCCGCCGCAGCCGGCTGCGGGTCACGGTCGCCGGCGAGAGCATGGCGCCCGCGCTGATGCCCGGACAGGTGGTGATCGCCCGCCGGGTGAAGAGCCCCGGAGGGCTGCGCACCGGCGACGTGGTCGTCCTGGTCAAGCCCGAGCGCCCCGGCAACTGGCGGTGGCCTGCGGCGGGGGAGGGAGCCCGGCTGCTGAAGAGACTGGCGGCACTCCCCGGGGACCCGGTGCCCACCCCGGTGGCCTCCGCCCTCGGGCTGAGCGGCCCCGTACCGGACGGCTTCGCCGTGGTCCTCGGGGACAACACGACGGCGAGCGTCGACTCCCGCGACTTCGGCCTCGTCCCGGTCGACCGGTTGCTCGCCCACGTACCGGACGCGCCACCCGCGGCGGCAACCCTGAGTTGAGAGCGAAGCAGAGGTGAATGGGGCGCCCCGGGACACCCATATGCGCCCAGATCGCTCTCACCCAGGGTTACGCGGAGGGGCCGGAGGCTCAGGACGCCTTGAGCGTGTGGTGGAGCCGGTCCAGCTCGGCACCCGGCCTGGCGCCGAGCTGATCCTGGAACGCCCGGACGGCGGCCCGGTAGCTGTCACTGACTCCGCCGGGTTCCCCCAGGCTGTGGTGGGCCCGCATCCGCAGCGCCCAGCCCCTGCCGCGCAGTGGATCGGCGGCCAGCAGGGCATGCAGCTCGCGCAGCGCAGAACGGGGCTCGCCCGCCTCCACGCAGGACTCGGCGAGGTCCTCGACCACGCGTCTGCGTTCCTCGTCGAGATGATCCAGCGGCCCGGCCTGCCAGCCGTTGCGCGGCACCCCGTCGGCAGCCGCGTCCGTGGTCCACAGCGCCAGCGCCTGCCCCAGCAGCGGGGCCGCACCTTCCGGATCGCCGCTCTGCAGGGCACATCGCCCCTCCGCCGCCAGCCGCAGGAACCGGTGGTGGTCGCAGTCGTCCTCGGGCACGACGAGTTCGTATCCACCGGGACGGGACAGGAGCGTGGCCGCGTCGGCCGTGTGCCGGCGCAGTGCGCTGATGTGCGTACGGACGTTGGCCACCGCCGACCGCGGGGGCTCACCGTCCCACAGGGCATCGGCGATCCGGTCCAGCGAAACGGTCCGGTTGGCCTCCAGCAACAGAGCCACCAACAGAGCGCGCGGCTTCGCTCCGGGGACCTCCTGATCATCGATCCGGACCTTGCCGAGGACCCGGAACGGGCTCGGCCGGCTCTCGCGTGCGTACACACCCACCCCCAGTGCAACGCCACTCGTCCCCGGTGGCGCGACCTCCACAGCATCCCCCGGGGCAGATATTGTTTCAATAAGTTTCATGTAATTGCAGAAAACTCTTGCTGCTCCCGGTTTCGCACGGCTCAAGGCCGCGCCGGGGGGACAGTGGTTGGCGCCGAGCTCCCGGTGGAACCTCTGCCTGTGCCAGGTGCCGGTCAGTTCGTCTGGGTGTCCTGTGGCGCAGGATCCCCCGGTGGCCCACGTGCTCGGCCGCCACATCGAGATGACGAGCGAGTGGGGCCGCGATTCCCCCCTCGGCGCCACCTGCCAGCCCGACGAGCGCGGGCTCCGGCTCGCTGCGGCTGATCTCGTCGCCGTCCGGGATGCCGCCGAGGGCGTCGCCGGCCGGCGCGGCATCCACCGGTTCGACGACTTCGTCGTCTGCAACGAGCCCCGCCCGGTCGACCAGCTCCGTCTGATGGCCCGGGGACTGGCCCACAAGCTCCGCTCGGCGCTCACCGGGGCCGTCGGACGGGCGTGAGCCCCGGGTCAGGCACCGGGCACCGGCAACGCGTCACACGTCGGTACCGGCCTCATGGACAGGGGCGGGTTCGGCGGTGAGGAGCGCGGTGATCTCCTGGGCGAGCTCCGGGCCGAGTTCGCCCCAGCCGTCCTTGTAGCCGTAGACGCTCGCCAGGGTGCGGGCGTCGTAGTCGCCGTTCATGATCTCGATGTCGTTGGTGGTGATGAGCGCCGGGTGGGCGACGCCGACAGCGCCCGAGATCTTCAGCAGCTCCTTGCGCAGGGTGCGCAGGTAGACGGCGGCCCGAGTGGCCTTCGAGGGCGCGTCGACGCCGCGCACCAGCCACGGGTCCTGAGTGGCGATGCCGGTGGGGCACTTGTCGGTGTGGCATTTCTGCGCCTGGATGCAGCCGATGGACAGCATCGCCTCGCGGGCGACGTTGATCATGTCGACACCCAGGGCGAACGCGACGACTGCGTTCTCGGGCAGACCGAGCTTGCCGGAACCGATGAAGGTGATGTCGTCCGTCAGCCCCCGCTCCGCGAACGCACCGTAGACGCGGGAGAAGCCCATCCGGAACGGCAGCGACACCGAGTCGGAGAAGATGAGGGGTGCCGCCCCGGTGCCGCCCTCGCCTCCGTCGATGGTCACGAAGTCGACCCCGCGATCACCCCGCGCCATCAGAGTGGCCAGCTCCTCCCAGAAGCTCATCTCCCCGACAGCGCTCTTGATCCCGACCGGCAGACCGGTAGCCGTGGCGAGCAGCTCGACGAAGTCGAGCATCGAGTCGACGTCGTGGAACGCGGTGTGCCGAGAAGGTGAGGCGCAGTCCTCGCCGACCGGGATGCCGCGGATCGCGGCGATCTCGGGAGTCACCTTCGCGCCCGGCAGCAGCCCGCCGAGCCCCGGCTTCGCGCCCTGCGAGAGCTTGATCTCTATCGCCTTGACCGGGGCGCCCGCGACCACGTCCTTGAACTTGTCGAGGTTGAAGGTGCCGTCCTCGTTGCGGCAGCCGAAGTACGAGGTCCCGATCTGGAGGACGAGGTCCCCGCCGTTGCGGTGGTACGGAGAGAGGCCGCCCTCTCCCGTGTTCTGCATCGTGCCGGCCAGTGCCGCGCCCTTGTTGAGCGCCGTGATGGCCGGGCCGGACAGCGATCCGAAGCTCATCGCCGAGATGTTCACGACGCTCGCAGGCCGGAATGCCCTGGCGCGCCCGCGCGGGCCGCCCAGCACCTTGGCCGAGGGCAGCGGGCTCTGCGGGTCGTGCAGATCGGGCAGCGCACCGGCGAACGTCCGCTGCTTCACGTACGCGTGTCCCTGCACGTGCTCGACGTCCACGTCGGTTCCGAACCCGAAGTAGTTGTTCTCTTCCTTCGCCGACGCGTAGATCCAGGTGCGCTGGTCACGGCTGAACGGGCGCTCTTCCTCGTTGGACGTCACGACGTACTGCCGCAGCTCCGGCCCGATCGTCTCCAGCAGGTACCGGGCGTGTCCGACCACGGGGAAGTTTCTGAGCAGTGCGTGCTTCTTCTGGACGAGGTCGCGGGCAGCCACCAGGGCCAATGCCGCGGCGGCGGCCGCACCGATGCTCCGAGCGCGCATGAAACGTTCCTCTCGTCGACTGCTCGATACCCGACTCCACCGCTGCGCGGCGGGCGTCGTGACGTTGCGCGGCGGACGCGATCAGACAGGAGACGGCGTCCGACGACGAAACGCCACATGATGCTAGAAGTCTCGCGGACGGGAGGACGCGGCAGGGTGTGCGAGTGGAACCTCTGCGGGGTGGCGTGACTGGTCACGACACCGCTCGCGGCGCAGGAGTACGTGACTCGCGCATGAAGAAGGGCCGACCCGTTCTCACGGATCGGCCCTTCTTCGTTCAGGGTGAGTAACGGGACTCGAACCCGCGACATCCTGGACCACAACCAGGTGCTCTACCGTCTGAGCTATACCCACCATGTCCGGGCGTTTCCGACCGGCCGAGAAAAAGTGTACAGGGTCTGAGAGGGTGCTCGCGCCCTCATTGATCTGCCGCCGGTCCCGGCCTCCGAAAAGGCCGTGACCAGCGACTTTCCCGAGGAGCTAGGCCGGGGGCTGCGACAGGCGCGCAGCGATCGACTTCGCGCGCTCCGAGTCCGGACCCGGCTGCGGGACGAAGACGGCCTCGCGGTAGTACCGCAGCTCCGTGATGGAGTCACGGATGTCCGCGAGCGCGCGATGGTTGCCGTTCTTCTCCGGACTGTTGAAGTACGCCCTCGGGAACCAGCGGCGGGCCAGCTCCTTGATCGAGGAGACATCGACGATCCGGTAGTGGAGGTAGCCCTCCAGCGACGGCATGTCCCGCGACAGGAAGCCACGGTCGGTACCGACCGTGTTCCCGCAGAGAGGGGCCTTGCCGGGCTCCTTCACATGCTCGCGGACATAGGCCAGGACCTTCTCCTCGGCGTCGGCCAGGGTGGTACCCGCGGCCAGCTCGTCGAGGAGGCCCGAGGCGGTGTGCATCTGCCGCACCACCTCGGGCATGGTCTCCAGCGCCGCGTCCGGCGGGCGGATCACGATGTCCACCCCTTCGCCGAGCACGTTCAACTCCGAGTCGGTGACCAGCGCGGCCACCTCGATGAGTGCGTCTTCCGTCAACGAGAGCCCGGTCATCTCGCAGTCGATCCACACCATGCGGTCGTTCATACGCCCCACCCTACGGGGCGCTCCGCTGGCCCGGCAGGGCCGGGCGGCCCGCGGCGTACGCCTCGGAGCCCGGTTTTCCGTGCTCCCCGCGGCCCACGTCCGCGGTGGCCGCGGACGGACCCCCCGGAGCCGGCAGCGGGGCACGACGGTTCGCGGAGGCCTGGGCGGGCACCACCGGTTCGGTCGCCGTGACGACCTGCTCCGGGCCACCGCTCTGCGGACGACGAGCCCGGTACGCGGCCCGGTACGCGGCAGGCGAGGAACCCAGCTGACGCCGGAAGTGTCCGCGCAGTGCGACCGGCGAGCGGAAGCCGCAGCGGCCCGCGACCTCG
Organism: Streptomyces sp. NPDC002809; assembly: GCF_040295435.1. Taxonomy (NCBI): domain Bacteria; kingdom Bacillati; phylum Actinomycetota; class Actinomycetes; order Kitasatosporales; family Streptomycetaceae; genus Streptomyces; species Streptomyces sp. NPDC002809. Next base: position 62,539 of record NZ_JBEOVJ010000005.1, on the reverse strand, counting down.
TCGACCGAGTAGTCGGACGTCTCCAGCAGCCGCTGCGCCTGCAGCACCCGCTGGGTGATCAGCCACTGGAGCGGTGCGCTGCCGGTGAGTGAGCGGAACCTCCGGTCGAAGGTCCGCCTGCTCATGTAGGCGCGCGCGGCCAGCGTCTCCACGTCGAACTGCTCGTGCAGATGCTCCAGTGCCCAGGCGACGACCTCGGCGAGCGGGTCGGAGCCGATTTCCTCCGGTAAAGACCTGTCGAGATAGCGCTCCTGGCCGCCACTGCGCCGCGGCGGCACGACGAGCCTGCGGGCCAGTGCCCCGGCGGCCTCCGTGCCGTGGTCCGAGCGGACTATGTGCAGACAGAGGTCGATGCCTGCCGCCGTTCCGGCGGAGGTGAGCACGTCGCCGTCGTCGACGAAGAGCTCGCGCGGATCGACGTGCACCGACGGGTAGCGCTTGGCCAGCGTCGGTGCGTACATCCAGTGCGTGGTCGCCGGGCGGCCGTCCAGCAGCCCGGCCGCGGCGAGCACGAACGCCCCCGTGCACAGCCCCACGATGCGCGCGCCCTCTTCGTGGGCGCGGCGCAGTGCGTCGAGCGCCTCCACGGGCGGCGGCGAGGTGATCGAGCGCCAGGCGGGCACCACGACGGTGCCGGCCCTGCTGATCGCCTCCAGCCCGTAGGGCGCGGTCAGTTCGAGTCCCCCCGTGGTGCGCAGCGGTCCCTCTTCGCCGCTGCACACGAGCAACCGATAACGCGGAACTCCCGCGTCCTGGCGGTCGATCCCGAACACCGAGAGCGGAATGGAGCTCTCGAAGATGGGGCCACCGCTGAACAACAGAACGGCGACCACCTCACGGCGTCGGCGCCCGCTCAGCTTCCGTACAGCCTCCGTTGCGGTGGCGGAGTCCTGGCTCATGACGCTAAGCCCCCCTCGGTGTTCGCGTCTTCCTGGTCCTTACGGGCCTGTCGCACCTGCACATGTCCCCTCGGTCGTGCACGAGTCCCCAGCCTTCGACACCCAAGATCGAATCTACTGCGTCCCGTGGTGCCGTCGTGACAAGTTCACCAACCGGCTTTATGTCGACAAGGCAACCTGGCGGGAAGCATTCGATCACGAAGCGTTTCACTCGTGAGTCGTGCAGGGAAGTGCGCCTGACGTTCATGGCCCGTCCCCATGGGGTGGAAGCGTACCGCTTGGTCTCTTCCTGCCTGCTGGCAAGGGGGTTGATCGGCCATTTCGGCAAGGATTCGACCGAGACTAGAAGTTGGCTGAAAACGTACGGTCGCGTGTGCGGAAATCAGTCGTTCTACCGGCGCACGACCCGAGAGGTGCGGTCACTCCTGTGCGCCCCCTCGGTCGGACGGAACGCGGGACCGGAGGCCGAATCGGACACCGGACGGGAGGCGGAACGGCCGTCCGCGTGCGTGGCTGGGCCGGCGGCCGTGCGGGCGGACCGGCGGAGCAGTAGCCGGCAGACCGCGGTGACGGCGCCCGGGCCGAGCGAGACGGTCGCGGCGCCGCCGGCGGAGTCCCCGTGGGCGAGGAGGGTGACGGGTGCCGGCAGGCAGCCGAATGCCCTCCGGCGGACCACATCGGTCACCGGTCGCGAGGCGGGTTCCGGAGGCGTGGGCGGGGCGGGTGCGGGCACGGGGTGCTCCTTGGGCGGCTCGGGCGCCGCTCCGGTCGGTACGGAGCGGAGGAGGGCGCCGCGACAGGTGTGCGGGGCGTGGTCGCGTGGCTGACGGGCCGGGCTCCGGCCGGTCACCGGTTGCGGCCGTCCGGGGCCCGTGACGTCGGTGTACCGCGCAACCGGCATTGCCATAGGGGCCCGGTCTCGGGCATGCTCCGTGAAACGTCGCACGCGCTTTGCGCGGGTCTGGCAGCGGAGGAGTGGCGCCGTACCCTTGGGGGTAAGGGGTTGGGAAGATGATTCCCGGACACCACTACACCGCCCGCTGACGCACCTTCTCCACGTCGCTCTCCTCACGAGGACTCTCTTCGCCGAGACACCGATGGCCGGTCACGAAATCCCCGAACCCGCGGACCGCAAGCAGGTAGCCGACCCTCTGTCGGACCAGCAGGCGGCCGAAGAAGCATGTCATTCCTGCGATCCCGCCTTCCGGCACGGTGTCGTCGTCGGCTTCGACGGCTCGACCTCCAGTGAGCGGGCCCTCGCGTACGCCATCGGCATGGCCCGGCGGACGGGCTCCGGCCTGATCATCGTGCACGTCGCCAACCGGCTGCCGACCACCGTCTGGGCGGGCTGTGAGCCGCCCGTCTTCGTGGACGTCCCCGATCACCGCACCGAGGTCCTCGGCCTGGAGCTCGCCTGCGCGGACTACCTCTCCGAGGTGCCGTGGGTGCTCGTCGAGCGCGGCGGGGACATCTGCCACGAGCTGGAGGAGGTCGGCCGGGAGTACTCGGCCGACGCGATCGTCGTGGGCTCCACGCACGGGATCGTCGGCCGGATCTTCGGCTCGGTCGCGGGCCGGCTGGCGCGCCGCGCACAGCGCCCGGTCGTCGTCATCCCGTAGTTGTCCGTTGACCGGGTGGCGGTCTGCTCCGGTGGCGGTCCGCTCCGGCAGTGCTCCGGTGGCCGCCCGCTCCGGTGGCCGTCCGTGCCGGCAGTCGCCCTCGTGCTTCCGCGCCCTGGACCGGTGGCCGCCTCCGTGACCCCGTACCGCTGACCCCACGCCGCATCAACTGCCGCCGCCCGCGGTCTCTGTGGGACACGTTCCTTACGCGCCTTCGTTCCTTCCGTGCCCTCGCTCCTTGCCGTGTCGCCGGAACGGGCGGTCTGCTTCGGGTCGGTTCCGTGCCCGGGGGTGATCGACTTCGGCCAACGGCCGGTCTCTTTCCGTCGGGGCTGAGCGGACATGGCGTCAACTCGACTACGGAAACAGCGGAAAATGCGAAGCTACCGGTCCGTAGATGTGGATTGTGCGTTTGTGAAGGGTACATAAACGCCACTGGAAACAGCACGATTGCATGTGAAGGGAGCCCGCCGTGGACAACGACGTCTCTGCGGGAAACACCAGCACCTCCACCCTCGGCCATCTCGCCCTGGGACTCACACTGTTGGCATTCGGGATCGGTCACACCGGGGCCGTGGACGGGGTGACGGCGGCCGATGCCGTCTCGCTCGCGCTGTATGTCGGCGGTATCGCCCTGTTCGTCGCCGGACTCCTGGAGTTCCGCGGCGGCAACGGCTTCACCGGCACCGCCTTCGCCGGACTGGGCGCCTTCTGGTTCACCTGGGGCACCGGTGCCGACGCCCGTGTGTCGGACCATGCGGCAGGGCTGTTCCTGCTGCTCTGGGCCCTGTTCGCGCTCACGCTGACGCTCGGGGCGTCCGGGCGCGGCCTGCTCGGGCAGGGGACGTACGGACTGCTGTTCGTGGCCCTTGTGCTGCTGGGCGTCGGGCAGTTCGCGGACAGCGGCTTCCTGGGCAAGGCGGGCGGCTGGTTCGCCGCGGCGGCCGGTCTCGCCGCCTGGTACGGAGCGACGGCGGCCCTGGCCCACTGGCCGACGGCGGTGCCGAAGCGTGCTGCCGGCCGAGGAGTGACGGCCACCGGCTGAGGCAGCGGCCCGCGGGCCGGTCCGGGGCGGCACCGGCCCGCACGGGAGAGCGGCCCCGTACCCACGACGGAAGTGGGTGCGGGGCCGCTCTCGGCGTCCTGGGCGTCGTGACTACTCGACGGTGACGGACTTCGCCAGGTTGCGCGGCTTGTCGATGTCCCGGCCCATGGCCAGCGCCGTGTGGTACGCGAAGAGCTGGAGCGGGATACCCATCAGGATGGGGTCCAGCTCGTTCTCGTTCTTCGGGACGAGGATCGTGTGGTCGGCCTTCTCCTGCTCGCGGTGGGCCACGGCCAGGATGCGGCCGCTGCGGGCCTTGATCTCCTCCAGGGCCGCGCGGTTCTTCTCCAGCAGGTCGTCGTCCGGGACGATCGCGACCGTCGGGAGCGCCGGCTCGATGAGCGCGAGCGGGCCGTGCTTGAGCTCCGAGGCGGGATAGGCCTCGGCGTGGATGTACGAGATCTCCTTGAGCTTCAGGGAGGCCTCCAGTGCGACGGGGTAGCCCCGGACGCGGCCGATGAACATCATCGACTGCGCGCCCGCGTACTCCTCGGCCAGCTTCTTGATCTCGTCCTCCGACTCGAGGATCCGACCGATCTGCCCGGGCAGCCTGCGCAGCCCCTCGATGATCCGCTTGCCGTCGGAGACCGACAGGTCGCGGATGCGGCCCAGGTGCAGGGCGAGCAGCGCGAAGGCGACCACGGTGTTGGTGAAGCACTTGGTGGAGACGACGCAGACCTCGGGACCCGCGTGCACGTACATGCCGCCGTCGGCCTCGCGGGCGATCGCCGAGCCGACGACGTTCACGACGCCGAGGACACGGGCGCCCTTGCGCTTGAGCTCCTGGACGGCGGCCAGTACGTCGTACGTCTCACCGGACTGGGAGACGGCGACGTACAGGGTGTCGGGGTCCACGACCGGGTTGCGGTAGCGGAACTCGGACGCGGGCTCGGCGTCCGCGGGGATGCGGGCCAGCTCCTCGATGAGGCCGGCGCCGATCATGCCTGCGTGGTACGAGGTGCCGCAGCCCAGGATCTTGATCCGGCGGACCCCGCGGGCCTCGCGGGCGTCCAGGTTCAGGCCGCCCAGGTGCACGGTGGAGAAGCGGTCGTCGATGCGGCCCCGCAGTACGCGGTCCACGGCGTCGGCCTGCTCGGAGATCTCCTTGTGCATGTACGTGTCGTGGCCGCCCATGTCGTACGACTCGGCCTCCCACTCCACCGTGGTGGGCGTGGCCGTCGTGGTCGAGCCCTCGGTGGTGTACGTACGGAAGTCGTCGGCCTTCAGGGTGGCCATCTCGCCGTCGTCCAGGGTGACGATCTGGCGGGTGTGTGCGACCAGGGCCGCGACGTCGGAGGCGACGAACATCTCCTTCTCGCCGATGCCGAGCACGACCGGGGAGCCGTTGCGGGCGACGACGATGCGGTCGTTGAAGTCGGCGTGCAGGACGGCGATGCCGTACGTGCCCTCGACGGACTTCAGCGCCTCGCGGACCTTCTCCTCCAGGGTGTCCGCCTGCGAGCGGGCGATCAGGTGGACCAGCACCTCGGTGTCGGTCTCGGAGAGGAAGACGATGCCGTCGGCGACGAGCTTCGCGCGGAGCTCGGAGGCGTTGTCGATGATGCCGTTGTGGACGACGGCGACCTTGCTGTCGGCGTCCAGGTGGGGGTGGGCGTTCTCGTCGCTCGGGGCGCCGTGGGTGGCCCAGCGGGTGTGGGCGATGCCGGTGGTGCCGGTGAATCGCTTGGGGACGCGGGACTCCAGCTCGCGTACCCGGCCCTTGGCCTTGACCACCTTCAGCGCGGCGGGCTTCCCGGCCGCCGGCTTTCCGGTGATGACGATGCCCGCGGAGTCGTAGCCGCGGTACTCCAGCCGCTGCAGGCCCTCCAGCAGCAGCGGGGCCACATCACGCTTTCCGATATAGCCGACGATTCCGCACATAGAGTCTCTGCCTCTCCATCGACGTACAGATGTGAACGAGTAAGGACGTACAGGTACAAACAGGTGAATGGGTGACCTGCCGCGGGCGGACCGGTCTCAGCCGTAGACGATGCGGCGCAGCTGGCGGAGCGAGAGCTCCGGCGGCGCGACCGCCCGGTGCGGCAGCTCGGCCGAGATCCGTTCGAAGATCTCCGTGTTGACCAGGCCGCCCGACTGCAGTTCACGGTGGCGCCGGCGGACGAAGGCATCGGTCGTCTCGTCGAAGTAGGCGAGCACGTCGAGGATCACCCGGGCTGCCTCGCCCCGCGGGAGCGCGGTGCTGCGCACCAGGTGGTCAATGAGGTCGTCGTACGACGAGCGGCGTTCGAGCACTCGTCGATATTGCGGCGGAAGCGGCTCTGACGCAACAATCCTGCCCGATATCGGGCAGGATCCGGTCAAGCGGTGCTCCTTTCGGTGCGCTGGACGACTTCGGTGCGCCCGCTCCGGCATGTGCGGCACCCTCCGGGGGCGTCGAGTGCGCAGGGGTGCGGGGGAGGCGGGGCCGATTCGGCCAGATGCCCCCGGGGGCTCGGCCACGTTCAGGCGCGGGCAATGCGGGGAAGTGGTCTACACCTTGACCATCCGTGAGGCACGCGGTACGCATGGTGACGGTTCGAATGGTCAGGAGATCCAGGTGTGGACCAGTAGAAAGGGACCCGGCTTGTGAGACTGCACACGACGCAGCGCAGTGCTCTTCCCCGTGCTCTACCCCGTCTTCTCGGCTCGCTGCTTCTCGTCACGGCGGCCGGTATCTCCACCGCGTGCGTGGCTCCCACGGCGTCCGCGGCGAGCAGTGGCCCGGCCGCGTCGGCGCCCCGCCCGCTCGGCCAGGTCGTGCCCGCCCCCGCCTCGGTGCGGCCGGGCGGATCCCCGTACTCCATCACCGGCGCCACCAGGATCCGTGTCGACGGCTCGTCCGGCGAGGCCCGGAAGATCGGCGAGTACCTGGCGGGCGTGCTGCGCCCCTCCACCGGATACGCCCTGCCGGTCACCGAACGGGCCGGCTCCGACGGCATCCGGCTCCGGCTCGGCTCCCACGACAGTGCGCTGGGCGCCGAGGGCTACACCCTGACGGCAGGCCGGGGCGCCGTCACCATCACCGCCCGCAAGCCCGCAGGGCTCTTCCACGGCGTCCAGACGCTGCGTCAGCTCCTGCCGGCCCAGGTGGAGCGCGACAGCCGCCAGAAGGGGCCGTGGAGGGTCGCGGGCGGCAGCATCACGGACACGCCGCGCTACGCCTACCGGGGCGCGATGCTCGACGTCTCGCGGCACTTCTTCTCGGTCGCCGAGGTCAAGCGCTACATCGACCAGATCGCGCTGTACAAGATGAACACGTTCCACCTGCACCTCTCCGACGACCAGGGCTGGCGCATCGCCGTCGACTCCTGGCCGCAACTGGCCACGTACGGCGGTTCCACGGAGGTCGGCGGCGGACCCGGCGGCTACTACACCAAGGCCCAGTACAAGGAGATCGTGCGCTACGCGGCCTCCCGCTATCTGGAGGTGGTCCCGGAGATCGACATGCCAGGTCACACCAACTCCGCCCTCGCCTCGTACGCGGAGCTGAACTGCGACGGAGTCGCGCCACCGCTCTACACCGGGACCAAGGTCGGGTTCAGTTCGCTGTGCGCGGCCAAGGACGTCACGTACCGGTTCATCGACGACGTCATCCGTGAAGTGGCCGAACTGACGCCGGGTAGGTACATCCACATCGGCGGTGACGAGGCCCACTCGACCAGCCACGAGGACTACGCCAAGATCATGGAGAAGGCGCAGGCCGTCGTCGGGAAGTACGGCAAGACCGTGATGGGCTGGCACCAGCTCACCGGGGCCGCGCCGGTCGAGGGCGCGGTGGCCCAGTACTGGGGCTATGACAAGACGAGTGCGGCGGACCGGCAGCAGGTGGCGGACGCGGCGAAGAACGGCACCAGGCTGGTGCTGTCGCCCGCGGACCGGGTGTACCTCGACATGAAGTACAACGATCAGACCGAGCTGGGCCTGAAGTGGGCCGGTCTCGTCGAGGTGCAGCGCAGTTACGACTGGGACCCGGCGACGTATCTCGCCGACACCCCGGCGGACGCGGTGCTCGGGGTCGAGGCGCCGATCTGGGCGGAGACGCTGACCGACAGCGACGACATCGACGTGATGGCGTTCCCGCGGCTGCCCGGCGCGGCGGAGCTCGGCTGGTCCCCGGCCGAGACGCACGACTGGGACACGTACAAGCTGCGGCTGGCGGCACTCGGGCCGCGGTTCACCGCGCTCGGGATCGACTACTACCGCTCGCCCCAGGTGCCGTGGCCGGCGGAGTGAGCGGGCCCGTCCGGCGGCCGGGGGCGAGATGCCCCGGCCGCGGGGCGGGCCGCCGGAAGACGCCCTCCGTCGCCGGACGGGTCTGGTCTCGCCGGAGGGGCTCGGTCTGCCGGGCGGGCTCGGTGCGTTGTTCCCGGGCGCCGGACGGGCGCCGGACGGGCGCGGCGTGTTGTCGGCGGAGGCGGACCGCCGTGTTGTCCCCGCCGGCCGGTCCGAGCGTTGAGGACATCGCCGGGGAGGCCGCGGCGGCGGACCGGCGGCAGGCCGGGCCACGGTCCTCGTGAAGCGCGGAATCGATGTCGACCGCGCAGCGCCGCACCCCCTGCGGTGCGGTGCGGCGCCGCGCGCGGACCGTGTACGAGCGCAGCACGGCCCGTACCTCGGCCGGAAGTGCACGCCAGGGGGTGAACCGGTTGCCCTCGTTATCGACCGGAACGACTGGTTCCGCCTGTCCGGGGTGCGGAAGGAACGTCGAAAGGCTCTGATCGCGGCCCCCGAGGTGACCCCGTCGGCCCCCGCTCCGCCGAACGTGACCCGGAGCACGGACGGTCCCTGCCGCCCGGTGCGCAGGACGGTCAGCCGAAGAGCCGGAGGGGATCTTCGCCGGCCGCGGCGGCGGTCGTCATGGTCAGGCGGTCTTCTTCGCGTCCTCGATGGCCTTCGCGAGGTCCTCGAGGATCGGGGCGCACTTGTCGTAGCTGTAGATCGGCTCGGTGGTGCGCGGGACGACCTGGCCGGCCTTGACGGCGGGCAGCTGCGTCCAGGTCGGCTTGGAGGTGAGGGCGTCGGGCTGCAGGGCCGAGGAGCGGTTGTCCATCATGATGATGTCGGCCCCGTACTTGTCGACGTTCTCCCAGCTCAGGCTCTCGAAGAAGCCCGCCTCGTCCACCTTCGGCTCGACGAACTTCACGCCCAGCTCCTGGAAGTACAGGGTGTCGGCGGACATCTTGGCGAGCGAGACGTAGAAGAGGTCCTGGCTGGCCGAGCCGATCATGACCTTGAGGTTCGGCTTGGACTTCGCGGCGGCGCGCAGCCGGGCCGCGGCCTTCTCGAAGCGGGCCTTCGCGTCGGTGACCGCCTTGGCCTTCACGTCGGCGCCGAGCGAGGCGGCGAGGTCCTCGTGGCGCTGGATGGCCTTGGGGATCGTGGTCTGGGCGGCCCACAGGGCGACGCTCGGGGCGAGCTTGAGGATCTTGTCCTTGGACGCGTCCGGCACGTACCAGAGGGCGTCCTTCTCCCACATCGCGGTGACCAGCAGCTCCGGGCCGAGCGCCGCGTACTTCTCGACGTTGAACTCGCCCCAGACGTTGCCCAGGATCTCGACCTTGCTGATGTCCAGGTCGCCGGCCTGCACGTCGGCCTTGCCGTCCGTGGTCTTCGTCGGGCCGAAGACGGCCTTGACCTCGATGCCGTAGTCGTGGAGCGCGGCGGCGACACCGGTGAAGGCGACGATGTTCTTCGGGACGGACTTGGCCTCGGCGGTCTGCCCGCGGTCGTCCTTGAAGCTCCACGGCCCGGCGTCGGCGCCCTTGGAGCCGGTGGAACCGGAGTCCTTAGAGTCGCTGTCACCACAGGCCGCCAGCACGGCGCCCAGGCCGACGGCGCCGCCCATGGCCAGCAGGCCGCGGCGGGTGGGACGGGACACTCGGGCAGTGCGCATGACGGAATCCGCTTTCGTACGAGCCGGAGTCCGGCCGATGACAAGTTCGAGCAAGTTCGAGCGAAGGTTAGCCTAACCTCACGAACTGCCGAACCTGTGGACGCCCCCGAGCCCCGGCCCCCGCTCACCAGACGATGACGCCACCGCCCACGTCCAGGGCGCGCACGGCAGCCGCGGTGATATTGGCCAGCCGGGCCGCCACGTAGTCGTCGGCATGGCCGCTGTGTGCGGCGAGCGCCGCGATGTGCCCGCGCAACATCTCGCACTCGGCGAGGAAGGCCGGGACGTCCTCCGGTTCCACGGTCAGGTCGGTGGTGGCCAGCTGCGGGAGGAACCGTGCCCCGAGGCCACGTACCGGCTGCGATCCCCACAGCTCGGTCCGGCTGCTCTCGAACCCGGCGAGGGTGAGGCCGTGTTCGGGATCCTCCAGGAAGTGGTCGGTGCCGCTGCGGCCGCGTATGTACGTGTGCACCAGCAGGCTCATCCGAACATCTCCCGGCAGTCGTCCAGCCCGTCGACCGTGACCTCGGCCGTGCGGTGCTCCTCCCAGCGCGCCCGCTCCAGCCGCAGCCGCTGCAGCGTGACCCGGTCGCCCCGCAGCGCGGCGACCTCCAGCCCGTCGGGGAGGTAGCCGAGCCGTCGCGAGACGCCCAGTGAGCGCGGGTTGTCCGTCATCGCGGCCGAGACCGCCGCAACGGCGCCGAGACCGGCGAACGCCAGATGGAGGGCCGCGGCCCGCATCTCGGTGCCGATGCCGCGGCCCTGGTGCGCGAGCCCCAGCCAGGAGCCGGTGCTCACCTGACCGGTCACCGCGAAGTCCCTGGCCGTCACGTCCTGCCGCCCGACCACGCGGCCCTCGTGCAGCACCGCGAGACTCAACGACCAGTCCCGCACCGACCAGTTGGCGACGGTGCTGAGCACGTGCTGGAACACGGCCCGCCCGCGCTCGGCGGGCGGGCAGTCGGTCCAGGGGACGGTGAAGGGCATGACATCCGGGGCGTGCACCCCGTCGGCGGCGACGGAGGCCAGGTCGTCCAGCAACTCCAGGTCCGGAAGGCGGAGTTCCAGCCGAGGGGTTCGGATGCGGAGCCCGTACGGGGGCCAGTGCTGCGGTTTCATGAAGGAACTCTGCCGGGGGCGGCCGGCTGCTGTCGAACGGATTGCCTGGCAGCGGGTGCGGCAGGCCGAGGTCACCCGGTTGCGGCGGGCCAGTCGCCGGGCAGCTCGTACCGCCGGCCCGGACGCCAGGCCGGTGGTGACTGGAGCAGGTCCTCCAACGGCGTGCCCGTGAGGAGGTGTTCCAGCGCCCATTGGTTGGCCGAGTGGGCGATCACCAGGATTCTGCTGCCGTCCCGGCCGGTGGCCAGGTCGTGGAGGAAGGCATGGGTGGCCGCGACGACCTGGCGGTAACTCTGGCCGCCGGGGAACGGGACGTCGATGTGCTGGAGACGGCGGGCGGCGATGTGGGCGCGGGGGGTTCCGTTGAGGTCGCCGTAGTCGCACTCGCGCAGTCGGATGTCCTGGTGGATCGGGAGCCGGCCGCCTGGGTACGCGGTTCGTGCCGTCTGGACGGCCCGGCGCAGATCGGAGGTGAACACGGCCGCGAAGCCGTCGCCCGGCCGGCGCTCGCCCAGTTCACGGGCCTGACGGCGGCCCAGGTCCGAGAGTTCCCCCGGCAGCCAGCCGGTGGCGAAACCGGCCTCGTTGTCCGTGGTGGTGGAGTGTGTCTCGTACACGATCTCTACTGTCATCAGGGCTCCTGCCCGGCTACTGTCCGCCGTCGTGCGGGTGAGGGCGCCAGGCCGTCACCCGGTACGTCGCTCATGACGCGCCCGCGCGAGGTCGTACGCGCCGCGGAGCAGCTCGTAGGTGGCCCCCTCCGTCCGCGGTCCCGGATTCACCACCGCGAGCCACCCGGCGGTGCCGTGGACGGGGTGCGCCCTCACAGCATCGGTGGTGCCGGAGGCGTCGTCGAGGGCCGGTTCGTTCGGCGCGTGGCCGGTCCGTTCGATGAAGGCCTCCCTGCCGGCGGCGATGCTGACGCGGAACGTGTCCGGGCGGTCCAGGCGCGAGCTCTCGTCGCCCGGGTAGTTCTTCGTCACGATCGTTGCGAACGGCTGAGCCGTTGTCGGTGCGGCGACGTCGGGGGAGTACGAGAAGAAGGTGTCCCCCCAGCTGATCTCGGGCGAACCGTCGCCGGGTTCCGGGCTGAGGACCAGGACTCCGTCGAGGTCCTGCATGAAAGCGATGATCTGGTCGATGGTCATGTGCTCAAGCGTTTCATTAAGGTGCTTGTGGAGACTTCGAGCCGATCAGCCAGGGAGGACGGGTGCCCACTCTCGAATCGTCGGCAATGCGCATGCGCACCGTCGACGTCGCGCGGCGCGCCGGGTGCTCGGTTCAGCAGGTGCGCAATCTCGAACGCGACGGCGTGCTGCCGGCTGTGCCGCGTACCGCCGCCGGCTACCGGGTCTACCGCGAGGTCCACCTGCGTTCCGCGCTCGCCTATCGGGCCCTCGCGGCAGGGACGGGACCGGTCGAGGCCAAGAGCCTGCTGCGGGCCGCCCATCAGCGTCCGGTACCGGAGGTGCTCGCCCGCCTCGATGCGGCACACGCCCGGCTCGACCGGGAACGTACGGACCTCGCGCTCTCCCAGGAGGCGGCCGAGTGGATCTCCGCAGAGCCCGTCGAAGACATACGCCCCTCGGACGCGATGAGCGTCTCCGCACTCGCCGTCGCGCTCGGTGTGCGCCCCTCGACCCTGCGGCACTGGGACGCCGAGGGGCTCGTCGTGCCCGACCGGGCCCCGCCACGCGGCACCCGACGCTACTCACCGGCCCAGGTCAGGGACGCCCGGATCGTCCATCAGCTGCGCGGCGCCGGGTATCGCATCGAACACCTCCGGACCCTCATGCCGGTCCTGCGCCAGGGGCACCGGCCGGAAGACGTCCGGGCCGCGCTGGCGGCCCGGGACGCGAGCATCACGGCTCGGTCCCGGGCCCTCTTCGATGCGACCGTCGCACTCGGTGCCGTACTCGCGGCTCACGACGCTGCGGCGTGGTGATGTCTCAACGGTCGGCGCCGACTTCGCCGATCGGGATGGCCGTCTTCTGCCGAGCCCATGACATGGTCGGCGTTGTTGACTCGTTCGGCGGGCCGATGGTCACGTTGTCGCGGCCCACCGGTCTCTCCTGGCAGAGCCGGTCGGCGTTCCTGTGGTCCGGTACGGCATAGGAGCATCGGCAACTGTGGCCGATCGCCGCACTGTGGAAGCAGCGGCACGAGGGCCTGGCCCGGTGGTCGCGACTACGGGTGGGGGCGGCCCGGCACCGGGACCCGCCCCCCCCCGCCGCACCCTCCCCGGTGTCAGGCCGGCAGCCCCAGCTCCCTCGCGATCAGCATCCGCTGCACCTCGCTCGTGCCCTCGCCGATCTCCAGGATCTTGGAGTCGCGCCACATCCGTGCGACCGGGTACTCGTTCATGAAGCCGTAGCCGCCGTGGATCTGGGTCGCCTCGCGGGCGTTGTCCACCGCCACGGTCGAGGAGTACAGCTTGGCGATCGCGGCCTCCTTCTTGAACGGCTCGCCCGCCAGCAGCCGCGATGCCGCGTCGCGCCAGCCGATCCGGGCCATGTGGGCCCGCATCTCCATGTCCGCGATCTTGAACTGGATCGCCTGGTTGGAGCCGATCGGCTTCCCGAACGCGTGCCGCTCGGCGGCGTACTTCACCGACTCGTCCACGCAGCCCTGCGCCAGGCCCGTGGAGAGCGCCGAGATGGCGATCCGGCCCTCGTCCAGGATCCGCAGGAACTGCGCGTAGCCCCGGCCCTCCTCGCCCAGCAGGTTCCCCAGCGGGACGCGGACGTCGGAGAAGGACAGCTCCCGGGTGTCCGAGGCGTTCCAGCCGACCTTGGAGTACGGGGCGGCGACCGTGAAGCCGGGGGTGCCGGACGGGACGATGATCGAGGAGATGAGAGGTGCGCCGTTCTCCTTGCGGCCGGTCACCGCCGTCACCGTCACCAACTCGGTGATGTCCGTACCGGAGTTGGTGATGAAGCACTTGGAGCCGTTGATCACCCACTCGCCCGTCGCCTCGTCGCGCACGGCCGTCGTCCGGGTGCCGCCCGCGTCCGAACCGCCGTCCGGCTCCGTCAGGCCGAACGCGCCGAGCGCCTCGCCGGAGCAGAGCTTCGGCAGCCACTGCCGCTTCTGCTCCTCCGTGCCGAAGCGGAACACCGGCATCGCACCGAGCGAGACCCCGGCCTCCAGGGTGATCGCCACCGACGAGTCGACCCGGGCCAGCTCCTCCAGGGCGATGCCGAGGGCGAGGTAGTCGCCGCCCATCCCGCCGTACTCCTCAGGGAACGGCAGCCCGAACAGGCCCATCCGCCCCATCTCGCGCACGATCTCGTACGGGAACTCATGGCGTTCGTAGAAGTCGCCGATCTTCGGCGCGACCATGTCGTGGGCGAACTCCTCGACAGTGCGTCGCAGTTCCTCGTGCTCGGCGGTCAGCCGGTGGTCCAGGGACATGGGGGCGGTCACTCCTTGTGGGGTGTTCAAGGTGTTCACTGCGCCGCGAGTGCGCGGACTGTACGGGACGGGCTCGGCCGGCCCAGGTGTCCGGCGAGCCACACGCTCGTGGCGGTGAGCTCGTCGAGGTCGACCCCGGTCTCGATGCCGAGGCCGTCGAGCATCCACACGAGATCCTCGGTGGCGAGATTCCCGGTCGCGCTCTTCGCGTACGGGCAGCCGCCGAGGCCGCCCGCGGAGGCGTCCACGGTGGACACACCGTGCTGGAGCGCGGCGAGGGTGTTGGACAGCGCCTGTCCGTACGTGTCGTGGAAGTGCACCCCGATCGTGTCGGTGTGTACGCCTTCCTCGTTCAGCTGGGACAGCAGGTTCTGTACGTGGCCGGGCGTTGCGACGCCGATCGTGTCGCCGAGCGAGAGCTCGTCGCAGCCGAGGTCCATCAGCGCCTTCGCGACCCGGACGACCTGATGGACGGGGACCGGGCCCTCCCACGGGTCGCCGAAGCACATCGACAGATAGCCGCGCACATGCACCTTGTCCGCCTTGGCGCGGGCCACGACGGGCTCGAACATGGCGAGCGACTCGTCGATCGTGCGGTTGAGGTTGCGCGCGGCGAAGGTCTCCGTCGCGGAGCCGAAGACGGCGATCCGGCGGGCCCCGAGAGACAGGGCCCGGTCCAGGCCCCGCTCGTTCGGCACCAGGACCGGGAGCGCCACGTCCCCCATGTCACCGAGCATCGGGAACAGCTGTTCCGCGTCGGCCAGTTGGGGTACCCACTTGGGGTGGACGAAGCTCGTCGCCTCGATCGTGGTCAGGCCGGCGACCGCGAGCCGGCGGATGAACTCCGCCTTCACCTCGGTCGGCACGACCGTCTTCTCGTTCTGCAGCCCGTCGCGTGCCCCGACCTCGTGGATGCGGACCCGGGCGGGCAGGTCCGGTGCGGCCACGGTCATGGGCAGGGGGCGGTCGGTGGTCGTCATGCTTCCTCCCCGGTGGCGGACGCCGGCACGACCACGGCCAGTACCTGGTCCATGGCCACCGTTGTCCCGGCGGTGACGTCGAGCTCGGTCACGGTGCCGGCGTGCGGGGCGGAGATGACGTGCTCCATCTTCATCGCCTCCACGACGAGCAGGCTCTGCCCGGCCACGACCTCGTCCCCGACGGCCACCTTCACCACGGTGACGGTGCCGGGCATGGGCGCGGCGAGCGTGTCCGCCCCGGAGCGGGCGGCGCCGGACAGTGACGCCTCCACCGGGTCGTGGTCCCGCACGTGCCAGGTGTCGCCGTCCCGGCCGAGCCAGTGGCCCTCCGGGGAGGCGGCATACGCGAACGCGTGCGTGACTCCGCCGAGTTCGAGGGTGATCCGGCCCCCGTCGGCGGACAGGGTCCTGGCGGTCTCCGCGCCGCCCGGCAGCGGGCCCAGCGGTCCGCAGGCGCCCGAGGCGGGGGCCGGTGGCCGGGCGCCCTCGCCGACGTGGCCGAACGTCAGCTCCACGCCCGCGCCGCACGGCCGCAGGCCGACCTGGACCGGGTCGTGGCCGGGGATCCGGAAGTGCCGCACCGTACGTGCCGGGGTGCCGCCGAGCCGCCAGCCGTCACCGGCAGAGAAGGGGTCGGTCCAGGCGCCGGCCTTCCGGGCACCGGCGGGGGAGTGCTGCCGCAGCAGTGCCGCGGCCGCGTAGACCTCCTCCGGGACCCCGTCCGGGACCAGCGCGTCCACCTCGCGCTCCACCAGCCCGGTGTCCAGGTCGCCCGCCACCACGGCCGGGTGGCCGAGCAGCCGGCGCAGGAAGCCCGCGTTGGTGGGGACGCCGAGGACCACCGTGTCCGCGAGCGCCGCCCGCAGCCGGCGCAACGCCGTCGCCCGGTCGGGGCCGTACGCGATCACCTTGGACAGCATCGGGTCGTACAGGCTGCCGACCTCGCCGCCCTCGGCGAGCCCCGAGTCCGTCCGCACGCCGCCGCCCTGCGGCTCGTGCAGGGCCAGCACGGCGCCGCCCGAGGGCAGAAAGCCGCGGGCCGGGTCCTCGGCGCAGATCCGGGCCTCGACCGCATGCCCGCTGAGCGTGATGTCCTGCTGCGCGTACGGGAGTTGCTCGCCCGCCGCGACCCGTAGCTGCCACTCCACCAGGTCGAGGCCGGTGATCAGCTCGGTCACCGGGTGTTCGACCTGGAGGCGGGTGTTCATCTCCATGAAGTAGTACGAGGCCGGGTCGTTGCCCGGGACGATGAACTCCACCGTGCCCGCGCCGACATAGCCGCAGGAGCGGGCGGCCTGCACGGCCGCCTCACCCATCGCCGCCCGGGTCCTCTCGTCGAGCAGGACCGAGGGCGCCTCCTCGATGATCTTCTGGTGGCGGCGCTGGAGCGAGCATTCACGCTCGCCGAGGTGCACCACGTTGCCGTGCCCGTCCGCCAGCACCTGGATCTCGATGTGGCGCGGCCGGTCGATCCACCGCTCCACGAGCAGGGTGTCGTCGCCGAAGGAGGCGCGCGCCTCGCGCCGGGCGGCGGCGATCTCGTCCGGGAGCAGTGCCGCGTCGCGGACCAGGCGCATGCCCTTGCCGCCGCCGCCCGCGGAAGGCTTCAGCAGGACCGGCATGCCGATCTCATGGGCCGCTTCGGCCAGTTGGCCGTCGGTCAGCTCGCTGCCCGTGGAGCCGGGCACCACCGGGACACCGGCCGTGGCGACCGTCTCCTTGGCCCGGATCTTGTCGCCCATCAGGGAGATGGCGGCGGCGGGCGGCCCGATGAAGACCAGCCCGGCGTCCGCGCACGCCCGTGCGAAGCCCGCGTTCTCGGCGAGGAAGCCGTAGCCGGGGTGGACGGCCTGCGCGCCCGTGCGGCGGGCGGCCTCCAGCAGCCGGTCCGCCGAGAGGTAGCTCTCTGCCGCCGGGGCGGGGCCGATCCGTACCGCCGTATTGGCCTCGCGTACGTGCCGGGCGTCCGCGTCCGCGTCGCTGAAGACGGCGACGGAGCGCACCCCGAGCTCGCGCAGGGTCCGGATGACCCGGACCGCGATCTCGCCGCGGTTGGCGACGAGAACCGTGTCGAACATCGTCATCTCTTCCTCACATCCGGAAGACGCCGAAGCCGGCGTCGCCCAACGGGGCGTTGGCGCACGCGGTCAGGGCGAGCCCCAGTACCTGCCGGGTCTCCAGCGGGTCGATCACGCCGTCGTCCCAGAGCCGGGCGGTGGCGTAGTACGCGTTGCCCTGGGTCTCGTACTGCTCGCGGATCGGGGCCTTGAAGGACTCCTCGTCCTCGGCGCTCCAGTCGTCGCCCAGCTGGTCGCGCTTGACCGTGGCGAGGACGGACGCGGCCTGTTCGCCGCCCATGACGGAGATCTTCGCGTTGGGCCACATCCACAGGAAGCGGGGGCTGTAGGCCCGGCCGCACATGGAGTAGTTGCCCGCGCCGTAGGAACCGCCGACGACCACGGTCAGCTTCGGCACACGGGTGCAGGCGACGGCGGTGACCATCTTGGCGCCGTGCTTGGCGATGCCGCCCGCCTCGTAGTCGCGGCCGACCATGAAGCCGGAGATGTTCTGGAGGAAGACGAGCGGGATGCCCCGCTGGTCGCACAGCTCGATGAAGTGCGCGCCCTTCTGGGCGGACTCGGAGAACAGGATGCCGTTGTTCGCGACGATGCCGACCGGGTGGCCGTGGATGTGTGCGAAACCGGTGATCAGCGTCGTCCCGTACTCCGCCTTGAACTCGGCGAAGCGCGAGCCGTCGACGACCCGGGCGATCACCTCGCGCACGTCGTACGGGGTGCGCGAGTCGACGGGCACGGCCCCGTACAGACCGGCGGGGTCCACCTTCGGCTCGTCGACCTGCTGCACGGACCACGGCAGCGCGCCCCGGTCCGGCAGGGTGGCCACGATGTTGCGCACGATGCGCAGCGCGTGCGCGTCGTCCTCCGCGAGATGGTCGGTGACGCCCGACGTGCGGGAGTGGACCTCGCCGCCGCCCAGCTCCTCGGCGGTCACGACCTCGCCGGTCGCGGCCTTCACGAGCGGCGGCCCGCCCAGGAAGATCGTGCCCTGGTTGCGGACGATCACGGCCTCGTCGCTCATCGCGGGCACGTACGCCCCGCCGGCCGTGCAGGACCCCAGCACCGCAGCGATCTGCGGAATCCCGGCCCCGGACATCCGGGCCTGGTTGTAGAAGATCCGCCCGAAGTGCTCCCGGTCCGGGAACACCTCGTCCTGCATCGGCAGGAAGGCGCCGCCCGAGTCCACCAGGTACAGACAGGGCAGCCGGTTCTCCAGCGCCACCTCCTGGGCCCGCAGGTGCTTCTTCACGGTCATCGGGTAGTACGTGCCGCCCTTGACGGTCGCGTCATTGGCGACGATCACGCACTCCCGGCCGCTGACCCGGCCGATTCCCGCGATGACCCCGGCGGCCGGTGCTGCGCCCCCGTAGAGCCCCTCGGCCGCCAGCGGGGCCAGCTCCAGGAAGGGCGAGCCCGCATCGAGCAGGGTGTCCACCCGCTCCCTGGGCAGCAGCTTGCCGCGTGCCACATGCCGGGCGCGGGCCTTCTCACCCCCGCCGAGCCTGGCCGTGGCGAGCCGCTTGCGCAGCTCGTCGGTGAGCGCGTGATGCGCCGCCTCGTTGGCCTGCCAGGCCTCCGAGGCGGGATCGGCCGCGCTCGCCAGCACCGGTGCCTGCTGCATCCTGTCGAGCCCCCTTGCCCGTACCGCAGTGGTTAATGGTCGTTAACACCATCAGGTTAACGACCGCTAACGCCTCTGTCTAGAATGGTTGCTCATGAGCACCCATGCCGCCGCCCGCGTCGCGGCCCCCACCCGCCGCGAGCAGATCCTCAAGGAGGCCGCCCGCCTCTTTGCCGAGCGCGGCTTCCACGGCGTCGGCGTCGACGAGATAGGCGCCGCCGTCGGCATCAGCGGCCCCGGCCTCTACCGGCACTTCCCCGGCAAGGACGCGATGCTCGCCGAGCTGCTCGTCGGCATCAGCGAGCGGCTGCTGGCCGGCGGCGAGCTCCGGGTCTCCGAGGACGCGGCCTCCGGCGACGGGTCGCCCGAGGCACTGCTGGACGCGCTCATCGAGGGCCACATCGACTTCGCCCTCGACGACCGCCCCCTGATCACCCTGCACGACCGTGAGCTGGACCGCCTGCGGGACACCGACCGCAAGCGGGTGCGCAGGCTGCAGCGCGAGTACGTCGAGGTGTGGGTGACCGTCGTCCGCGACCTCTACCCGGCGCTCCCCGAGCACGAGGCCCGCGCCACCGTCCACGCCGTCTTCGGCCTGCTGAACTCCACCCCGCACCTGGGCCGCCCCGGCGCGCTGCCCGACCGCACGGACACGGCGGCGCTGCTGCACCGGCTGGCGCGGGGCGCCTTCGCCGCGGCGGGGGAGCACAGGCCGGCCTGAGCGGCCCGGGCGACAGACCGCCCACCAGCCCGGGCGGCCCTCCGGCCGGCAGGCCACCCACCCCTCAATACGCCCGGCACGCTGCGCACATCCCACGGCACAATGGGTTCATGCCGATACCCAGCCGCGCCGCCCTCGTCGACCACCTCGTCCGTACGCGCATAGCGGGAGACGTCGCGACCCCGCGCGACAACAACCTCTCCCACTACCGCAAGCTCGCCAACGGCGACCGTCACTTCTGGCTGGGGCTCGAGCTCGGCGACCGGTGGCGCGACGAGCAGGACGTCCTGGCGGTCATGGCCGAGAGATGCGGCGTCAGCGACGACCCGGAGCACCGGTTCGGCCAGGACACCATCGACCCCGAGCTCACCGTCGCCGCCCTGGACCGGGCCGCGGCCCGGCTGCGGAAGGCGGCCGACGGGACGGAGCGGGTGCTCTTCGCCACCGGGCACCCGGGCGGGCTCCTGGACGTGCACCGGCAGACGGCGGCGGCGCTGCGGGCGGCCGGCTGCGAGATCATGCGGATCCCGTCCGGACTGATGGCCGACGAGGGCATGGTCTTCCAGTTCGCCGACGTCGCCGTGCAGGAGCGGGGCGCGACCCTCTGGCACACCCACTCCCCGGCCCCCATGGCCGCCATCCTGGACGGTCTGGAGCGGGAGGGGCGCCCCATGCCCGACCTGGTCGTCGCCGACCACGGCTGGGCCGGGTGCGCGGCGCAGCGCGGACTGGACGCCATCGGCTACGCGGACTGCAACGACCCGGCCCTGTTCCTGGGGGAGTCCGAGGGCACCCTCCAGGTGGCCGTCCCGCTGGACGACCACGTGCTGGACCCGCGGTTCTACGACCCGATGACGGACTACCTGCTGGACGCGGCGGGGCTGCTCTGAGCAGGAGGCGGCCGGCACGGAGGCTGTCGGGTGACCCGCGACCGGGCGGACCCGGGTCACCCGAAAGCCTCTCAGACCCCGGCCGCCGGGGGAGATCCGGCGGCCCGGGCCCGGCGCCGCTGCTCCAGACCCGGCGTCGGGTCCAGGTACACCCGCCGGATCGACGGATACCGCTCCCGCAGCTGCTGCTCCGCCTCCTCGCAGGCCCATTCGACCTGCTCGGCACTGGCCACGTCGCGGAAGTCGACCTTCGCGGCGATCAGGATCTCGGTCGGCCCCTGGATGAGCGTGGTCAGTTCCAGTACGTCGATGATGTGCGGCACCGAGAGCAGCTCCTCGCGCACCCCCGCCCGCATCGACTGCGGAATCGGCCGTCCGATCAGCAGCTGGGCGTTGGACCGGCCGAGCACCCAGGCCACGTACACGAGCAGCGCACCGATCAGGATCGACGCGACACCGTCCCAGACGCCGGAGCCCGACAGCTGACCCCCGAGCAGCCCGCCCGCGGCCAGCAGCAGACCCGCCAGCGCAGCGGAGTCCTCCATCACGACGGCCTTGACCGCGGTGTCCGGGGTGAGCCGGAAGTAGCGCGTGGCGGGGGTGTTCAGCCGGACGGCCTCCCGGCGCACCTGCCGAAGCCCGGTGCGCAGCGAGTAGCCCTCCAGCAGGAAGGCCACGGCGAGCACGATGTACGAGACGAGGGGGTCGCCGAGATCCTCGCCCGCGACCAGGGTGTGGATGCCGTCGTAGATCGAGAAGACGGCGCCGCCGACGAACGTGGCGACGGAGGCGAGCATCGCCCAGATGTACCGCTCGGGGCCGTAGCCCAGCGGGTGTTCCTCGTCGGCGGGCTTCTCGCTGCGCTTGAGCGCGGTGAGCAGCAGCACCTCGGTGACGGTGTCGGCGACCGAGTGGGCCGCCTCGGAGAGCATCGCGCTCGATCCGCTGATCAGTCCCGCGACGGCCTTCGCCACGGCGATGCCGAGGTTGGCGACCGCCGCGACGATGACGGTGAACGTGGACTCGCCGCCGTTCGCCGCACCTGACCCGGCACCGGACCCCCCGCCATCAGCCCCATCGGCTTTCGCGTCACTCATGGTGGGGAGTATGTCCGAATCGACGGGGTGCGGCCCGTTCAGTCCTTCCGGGGGACCCGGACGACGCCCTCCTGGATGACGGTGATCGCCAGCCGGCCGTCCTGGGTGTGGATACGGGCCTGGCCGAGACCGCGCCCGCCCGACGCGGACGGTGACTCCTGGTCGTACAGCAGCCATTCGTCGGCCCGGAAGGGCCGGTGGAACCACATCGCGTGGTCCAGGCTCGCCCCCACCACGTCGCCGACCGCCCAGCCGCCGCGCCCGTGGGCGAGGAGCACCGAGTCGAGCAGCGTCATGTCGGAGACGTACGTCGCCATGCAGACGTGCAGCAACGGGTCGTCCGCCAGTTTGCCGTTGGTGCGGAACCACACCTGCGAGCGGGGCTCGCGCGGCTCCCCGACCGTGCCGAACGGCGGGGCGTCCACGTACCGCAGGTCGACCGCGGCCCGTGCCTCGACCAGCCGGTCCACGACGTCGGGGCTGCTGAACCGGTCCGCGTACCGCGGCAGCATCTCGGCCGCGGTGGGCAGCGTCTCGGGATCCGGCGCGGACGGCATGTCCGCCTGGTGCTCCAGCCCCTCCTCGTACGTCTGGAAGGACGCCGAGAGGTGGAAGATCGGCTGCCCGTGCTGGACGGCGACGACCCGGCGGGTGGTGAAGGAGCGGCCGTCCCTGATGCGGTCGACGCTGTAGACGATCGGCGCGCCCGGGTCCCCCGCCCGCAGGAAGTACGCGTGCAGGGAGTGGGCGGGCCGGTCCGCGGGGACGGTCCGGCCCGCGGCGACGAGCGCCTGGGCCGCGACCTGTCCACCGAAGACGCGGGGCACGATCGCCGAACGGCTGGTGCCCCGGAAGATGTCCTGCTCGATCTGCTCCAGGTCGAGGAGATCGAGCAGATCGAGCAGGGCGGCGTCTGGTGCTGAGCTCATGGAGAGAACGTAGCCGCTCTACAGACCCATGGACTTGGCGATGATCGACTTCATGACCTCGCTGGTGCCGCCGTAGATGCGGTTGACCCGGTTGTCCGCGTAGAGGCGGGCGATCGGGTACTCGTTCATGAAGCCGTAGCCGCCGTGCAGCTGGAGGCAGCGGTCGATCACGCGGTGCGCGACCTCGGTGCAGAACAGCTTCGCGGATGCGGCCTCGGCGGCGGTCAGCTCACCGGCGTCCAGCGCCTCCAGCGCGCGGTCGGCGACGGCCTGGGCCGCGTCCACCTCGGCCTGGCAGGCGGCCAGTTCGAACTTGGTGTTCTGGAACGAGGCGACGGTCTTGCCGAAGACCGTGCGGTCCTGCACGTACTCCTTGGCGAACCGGACGGCGGCCGCGGCCTGGGCGTACGCGCCGAAGGCGATGCCCCAGCGCTCGGAGGCCAGGTTGGTGCCGAGGTAGCCGAAGCCCTTGTTCTCCTCGCCGAGGAGGTCCTCGACCGGGACCTTCACGTCGACGAACGCCAGCTCGGCCGTGTCGGAGACGCGCAGACCCAGCTTGTCGAGCTTGCGGCCGATCGAGTAGCCCGCGGACTTGGTGTCGACGGCGAAGAGGGAGATGCCGAAGCGGCGGTCGTCCTCGCGCGGGGCGGAGGTGCGGGCGCAGACGATCACACGGTCGGCGTGCACGCCGCCGGTGATGAAGGTCTTGGAGCCGTTGAGGACGTAGTGCGTGCCGTCCTCGGAGAGCTTGGCGGTGGTCTTCATGCCCGCGACGTCGGAGCCGGTGCCCGGCTCGGTCATCGCGAGGGCCCACATCTCCTCGCCGGTGGTGAACTTCGGCAGCCAGCGCTTCTTCTGCTCGTCGGTGGCGAGCATCTTGATGTACGGGAGGCCCAGCAGCGTGTGCACGCCGGAGCCGCCGAAGGAGACGCCCGCGCGGGCGGTCTCCTCGTAGATGATCGCTTCGTACTTGTGCGAGTCGATGCCCGCGCCGTCGTACTCCTCGTCCACCGTGATGCCGAAGACGCCCAGCTCACCGAGCTTCAGGTAGAAGTCGCGCGGCGCCTGGCCGGCCGCGAACCAGTCGTCGTACACGGGTACGACCTCGGCCGCGATGAAGGCCCGGATGGTCTCCCGGAACGCGTCGTGGTCCTCGTTGAATACCGTACGGCGCACGGGGTGCCTCCCTGGTCGGCTTCGCTCGGCTTGGCTAAGCGCTTGCTCAGCCTTGGGTAAAAGTTACCCGGCGGTCACCGGAGCTGTCCAGGGTGATGCTGAGCACGCCGACGGGGAGGGCGTCGATGCCGTGCTCGGTGCTCGGCCTCCAGGTGCCGGATGTCGTTCGCGGGGATAAGGGGATAGGGGCCCCGGGTGTCGGAAGCTGCTCGCGGGATGGGGTTCCGGGCGGCGGGTGTCGTTCGCGGGGACGGCGGCCCCGGTCGTCGGCGGCCGTTCGCGGGGCTGGGGCCTCCGGTTGGTGGACGCCGTTCGCCGGGTCCGCCCCCTCGGGTGCCGGAGGGGCGTTCCCGGGTGCCGCGTCAGATGCCGAACCGGGCGGCGATCCCGTCGAGCACGCAGTCGAGACCCGTCTCGAATGCCCAGGTCGCGTCGTCCTTGCGGGTCGCCCGCAGCCCGTAGCGCCGGTACGTGGGGTAGCGGCCGGTCTCCATCAGGTACATCATCTGCGGCGCCAGGCCGAGCCGTGTCTCGTCGCCGGACGACCAGCCCGCAGACTCCGTCCACTCCTTCAGGGCCACTTCCGACTGTCCGGCGCCGTGCGCGAAGGCGCTGACGGTGCGGAACGCGACCATCATCGCGTCCTCGTCGAGTCCGAGTCCGTCGAGCGCCGCCAGCTGCCGTTCGGCGATGGCCAGCCGGCCGGGCGTGAGCACGAAGAGGTGGGTGGGCAGCTGCCCCACCCACGGATGCCGCAGCATCGTGTCCCGGGTCAGCAGGCCGAAGGCGCGCAGCACCTCGCGCCACTCGGTCACCTCGTCGGGGATCCGCATCTCCGCGGCGACCCGCTCGGCCATCAGCGCCCACAGGTCGTCCTTGCCGGAGACGTGCCGGTAGGCGGCCATGGGGGCGACGCCGAGTTCCGTGGCGAGCCGGCGCATGGTGACGGCCGCGAACCCGTCCGCGTCGGCGATCTCCACGGCGACGGCCCCGATCCGCTCCAGGGTGAGCGAGGCACGGGGCGCGGCCGCCGGCTGCTCCAGGCGCTGCCAGAGGGAGGTGTCGGGCCCCGCCCCGCCGGCCTTGCCGCCTTTGCCGCTGTCCTTCTTCTGGTCGGCCACGGACGGGCTCCTCGCGGTGGGCGGTGGGCGGTGGATGGTCGACAGTCAGCGTACAGCGTATCTCTGAGTAGACGCTGTACACACTGGCGTGTACGTTGTACGCGTCGAGATACGCAGTACACATTCACCGATCCCAGGGGGATCCCATGCCCGGCACCCGCCCGCAGCTCCGCGTCGCCGTCGTCATCGGCAGCACCCGCGAGGGCCGATTCGCACCCGTCGTCACCCAGTGGCTGAAGGGGCACCTGGCCCAGCGCGACGACATGACCGTGGATGTCGTCGACTTCGCCGAGACCCCGCTGCCCACGGTCTTCCCCGCGTTCGGTCAGCCGCCCGCACCCGGTACCGAGGAGGCCCTCGCCCTGGTGTCTCCGCGCCTCGCGGCAGCCGACGCGTTCGTCTTCGTCACGCCGGAGTACAACCACAGCTTTCCCGCGTCCCTGAAGAACGCCATCGACTGGCACAACGAGCAGTGGCACGCCAAGCCGATCGCCTTCGTCTCCTACGGCGGCCTCTCCGGCGGCCTGCGCGCCGTGGAACAGCTCCGCGTGGTGATGGCCGAGCTGAACGCCACGACCATCCGCAACACGGTCAGCTTCCACAACGCCTACGGCCGGTTCGGCGCGGACGGCACCGTCGACGACGTCCAGGTCGACGCCGCGGCCAAGGCGCTGCTGGACCAGCTCGCCTGGTGGGCGCACGCACTGCGGGACGCCAGGGCCGTTGCCCCGTACGCGGCCTGACGAACCATCACCGAACCGGGGAAAAGCCATGAGCCAGGACACGAAGGACACGCACGACCGGCCGGAACCGGAGGCCGCCCCGCCACCAGCCGAGGAAGGCGGAGGCCCATCGAAACTCGTTCTCTTCGGCCTTCTCCTCGGCCTGATGCTCGGCCTGCTCGACGGCACGATCGTCGGCACCGCCCTGCCCACGATCGTCGGCGACCTGGGCGGCCTCGACCACCTGTCGTGGGTGGTGACGGCCTACCTGCTCACCGCCTCCCTCTCCACCCCCATCTGGGGCAAGCTCGGCGACCTGTACGGGCGCAAAGGCAGCTTCATCTGGTCGGTCACGGTGTTCCTCGCCGGATCCGTACTCTCCGGACTGGCCCAGGACATGGGCCAGCTCATCGCCTTCCGTGCCGTGCAGGGACTGGGAGCGGGCGGACTCATGGTCGGCGCGCTCTCCATCATCGGAGTCATGCTGCCGCCCTCCCAGGCGGGACGTTCGCAGGCGATGATCGGGGGCATGATGCCCGTCGCCCTGGTCGGCGGGCCGCTGCTCGGCGGCTTCCTCACCGACCAGCTGAACTGGCGCTGGGTCTTCTACGTCAACATCCCGATCGGCGCCCTCACCCTTCTCATCATCGGGCTGTGCCTGCACCTGCGCACCGAGCGGGTGAAGGCGCAGATCGACTACGCGGGCGCCGGCCTGCTCTGCGCCGCGATCCTGGCGCTCACCCTGCTGGGCAGCTGGGGCGGTACGACGTACGCCTGGTCGTCACCGCAGATCATCGGCCTCGGCGTGACGGGCGCCGTCACCCTTGTCTGGTTCGCCCGGGTCGAGCGCCGCGCCGCCGAACCGATCATCCCGCCCCGCCTGTTCGCCGACCGCAACTTCACGATCGCCCAGGTGCTCACGTTCCTGACGGGCGCCGCCATGCTCGGGGCGTCCGCCTATCTGCCGCTGTACATGCAGTTCGTACGAGGCGCGTCCTCGACGGCCAGCGGCATGCTGCTGCTTCCGCTGATGGCGGGGATGTTCGGCGCACAGCTCCTGCTCGGCAAGCTCCTCGCGGCCGGCGGCCGCTACCGCCGCTACCCCATCCTCGGCGGCGCACTGACGGTCGCGGGCGCGCTCGCGCTGCTGACGACGACCACCACCACCCCCACGGCGGTGACCTCCGCGCTGACGCTCGTCCTGGGCGTGGGCATGGGCCTGCTGATGCAGAGCACGCTGCTCGTCACCATCAACAGCGCGACGCCGCGCGACATGGGCGCCGCGACGGGAACCGCCACCCTCGTCCGTACGATCGGCAGCTCACTGGGCATCGCGGTGCTCGGCGCCGTGTACACGAGCCGGCTCCACGCGGCCGGAATGCCGGAGGGCGGTACGGCCTGGACGCCCGAGGCGGTACGCGGCATGCCGGACGTGGTCCGGGACGCGGTAAGGACAGCGGTCACCGAGGGCCTGCACGGGGTGCTGCTGGGCGCGGCGCTGCTCGGGGCCGTGATCTTCCTGGTGGCCTGGCTGATGCGGGAGGTGCCGTTGCGGGGTAAGTGACCGGGGCCGGGGCTCCGCCACCCGGCCGTTCCGCAGCAGGGCCGTCCGGCAGTGGGTCGCGGTTCCGCCACCGGCCCGGCCCGCGGCCGGTCGGTCAGTTCCCGGCACCCTCCACGTTGGCGATCACCCTGCGCAGCACCTTGAGCGCTGCCACGTACTCCTCGTCACTGATGCCGTCATGGACCACGGCGCGCAGCCCGGTCACCAGCTCGCGCACCCGCACCCGGGCAGCCTCTCCGGTATCGGTGAGGCACAGGAGCTGTCCGGCGTCGACCGAGAGCCAGCCACGGTGGACCAACTGGTCCACGGCCCGTGCGATCTCGTGTGGCCCGTCAGCGAGAGGGGTCAGCTGACCGACGACCTCCTCGCGGCACGGCGCCGCGGGCCCGCCGTTCACGCGGTTCAACACCCAGTACTGCGGCTGCGTGACGTCGATCGCGGCCATGGCGTCACGCAGATGCCGGGTGACAGCTGCATGGGCGAGGCCACTCCAGTAACCGATGGGCTGGGTGGCCAGTGCGTCGTCGGTGGCGGTCGGATCGGCCGGGGCCTGGTCGGTGGTGGTACCGGTCGGCGGTCTCATGAGGGCGACGCTACCCGCCGTACGCGCCGGGGCTGTCGGATCCCGGGCAGCCCCTCCTCAGCGGGCCGCCGCGAAGGCGTCGACGCCCGTGAAGCCGGCCGACAACGCCCAAAGCCGAGCGGCCTGTTCGGGGTCGACCGCGTGGGCGTGCACGCCGCCCTCCGCGCCGTCGGAGGCCGGCTCGGCGATGTCGCAGTCCTCGCAGTACACGCCGCCCATGCCCGCCAGTTGAGGTGAGACCGCCGCCCAGACATGCGTTGCCGCACCCTGCGCGGGCGTCTTGAAGGTGGGGTCGGTCGGGGTTCCGTGTTCGTCGATCCAGCCCGCGTCGACCATGTCCGCCTTCGCCAGGTGGCGTTGGAGCGGAGTGAGGATGCTGCCGGGATGCACCGCGAATGCGCGAACTCCGGCGTCGCGGCCGAGTGCATCGAGGTGCACGGCGAACAGCACGTTCGCCGCCTTGGCCTGCCCGTACGCCTCCCATCGGTCGTAGCCGCGCTCGAAGTGCACGTCGTCCCAGCGCATACCCATGCCGTGGGCCCCGGAGGACACGGCGACCACGCGCGCGCCGCCGCGGGCGACGGCCGGCCAGAGATGGTTGATCAGCGCGTAGTGACCGAGATGATTGGTGGCGAACTGCGCCTCCCACCCCGGACCGACCCGCGTCTCGGGGCAGGCCATGATCCCCGCGTTGTTGATCACGATGTCGACGTCGCGCCCCGAGGCCAGGAACCGCTCGGCGAAACCGCGCACGCTTTCGAGGTCGGCCAGGTCGAGATCGTCGACCTCCACGCCGTCGACGCCCGCGACCGCCTCCTGGGCGACCGCCCGTCGCCGGGCGGGGACGATGACGCGAGCTCCGGCGGCCGCCAGGGCACGGGTCGCCTCCAGGCCGAGACCCGAGTAGCCGCCGGTGACGATCGCGGTGCTGCCGGACAGGTCGATGCCGCTCAGGACGTCGCCCGCGGTGCTGCGGGCGCCGAAGCCGGATCCGATCTTGTGCTGAGGTGTTGTCATGAGGGGGACGCTAGGTGTTGAACTGCGCTCTAACGCAAGGGCAGTTGGCGGCGAACGTCCGGCGTTCCGCCCATGAGGGCGACGGGGAGCCGCGGGGGCGTCCGTGCCGCCGCCGTGCGAGGTCACTCCTGCCGAAGGGCGAGCCACAACTCCGTACGTACGTCCATGTCGTCCAGGTCCACCCCCAGCAACACCCCGCACCGCGCGATGCGTTGGCGGACGGTGTTGCGGTGGACGGACAGGGCCACCGCCGTACGGTCCCAGCTGCCGTTCAGGGAGAGCCAGCAGCGCAGGGTCTCGGCGAGCGGCGCGGTGAGCGGGGCGAGGAGGGCGCGGGCATGTGCGGCCGCCGGGCCGGGCGGGAGCAGGGCGGCGAGGCCGGAGACCGGCTCGTCCGCCGCCAGCGGGGTGCGGGTCGCCTCCGCGCGGCCGAGTGCGCGCGCGGCCTGGGTGTCGGCGGTGTCCAGGGCGTCGGCAGGGGCGAGGGCCGAGACCCCGAGCGTCCATCCCGGCTGCGGGGTGACCGGGGCGCCGCCGGGGACCAGGACCCGTACCGCCCCGGCGCCCCGGCCCGCGTCCACGAGCGCCGATCCCAGGGCCGCACCGAGCGCTCCCGCCGCGAGCGGGTCCACCGCTTCGCCGCCGCTGCGGCGCGCGTGCACCACCGTCCACCGCCCGTCGCCGCCCAGCAGCGGCGCGACCCCGGCCGGGTCTGCACCGAGGAGCAGCCGGACCAGCGCCGCCGAGCGGTTCGCCGCGTCGGCGCCCTGGTGCGGGGCGGTCAGCAGGGAGAGCAGGACGACGGCGACCCCGGCGACGGTGTGGTCGCCCGGCTCGCGGTGGTCCGTGGCCAGGGTCAGGGCGAGCCCCTGCCCGCCGCCCAGTGCGTACGCGGACAGGTGGGCGGGGCCCAGGGTGTCGGTGGCCGAGGTGGGGGCGGGGGCCGGGTGGACGGCGGGGGAGACCACCCGGGAGAGCCTGGCCAGCGCCGCCCGGACCTCGGGTGCCGGCTGCCGGCCCGCCGCGTGCAGTTCCTCGCCGTCGGCCGTCAGCAGGGCCGCCCGCCCCGACAGCCGGACCGCCAGCTGGTGCAGCACCGCGGGAATCGGGTCCGGCCGGGCCGCCGCCGTCGCCAGGGCCTGCTGGGCCCGGGTCACCCGGCGCAGTTCGCGGTGGCGGGCCTCGGCCATCAGCCCCCACACCGCCCGCGCGATCGCGGTGAACGGGGTCCCGGGTCCCACCTCCACCAGCGGCAGCCCGTGCCGGTCGCACGCCGCGACCAGCTCCGGCGGAACCGTGTCGTGGACCGGGCGCACCCCGAAACCGAGCGCCGCGGCCCCGGCCTCCACCAGCCGGGCCACATAGGTGTCCGGGTCCGTGAGCAGCACCCCGGCGCTCAGCAGCAGCTCGCCGCCGAGCAGATACGGATACGGGTCCGCCATCTCCGAGGTGTGCACCCACAACAGCTGGGCGTCGGCCGGCCCCGCGATCCTGCGGAGCCCGAGCTCCTCCAGGGCCAGCAGCGCGGCCAGCGGAACGGGCGGGGTGGGCGGCCCGGCGGGGTGGCCGGGCGGGGCGGGCGGTCCCGGGGGGACATCGGACATGGACGTTTCATCCGTTCGATGGGGTAAGAATGGATGAAACATACACTTCAGGGTTGCTGCCCCGACGCCTAGCGTCGTCAGCGGACCCGTGCGCGTGCTTCCGTGCCGTCGTGGGGGATCCGGCACACTCGAAACAGCGCGTCGCCGAAGGAACCGAAGGAAAGGCCCCCACCCCATGAGCAGCAACGACACGCCGCGCGGCCCCGTCGACTCCTCCCGCGTCCCGCGGTACGCCGGGCCCGCGACGTTCGCCCGGCTGCCCCGCCTCGACGAGGTCGGCACGACGGACGTCGCCGTCGTCGGTGTGCCCTTCGACTCGGGCGTCTCCTACCGCCCCGGCGCCCGCTTCGGCGGCAACGCGATCCGGGAGGCCTCGCGGCTGCTGCGGCCCTACAACCCGGCACAGGACGCCTCGCCGTTCGCCCTCGCGCAGGTCGCCGACGCCGGGGACATCGCCGCGAACCCCTTCAACATCAACGAGGCCGTCGAGACCATCGAGGCCGCGGCCGACGACCTGCTCGGAACCGGCGCCCGCCTGATGACGCTCGGCGGCGACCACACCATCGCGCTGCCGCTGCTGCGCTCCGTCGCCAAGAAGCACGGCCCCGTCGCGCTGCTCCACTTCGACGCGCACCTCGACACCTGGGACACCTACTTCGGCGCCGAGTACACCCACGGCACCCCGTTCCGCCGGGCCGTCGAGGAAGGCATCCTCGACACGTCCGCGCTCTCCCACGTCGGCACCCGCGGCCCCCTGTACGGCAAGCAGGACCTCACCGACGACGCCAAGATGGGCTTCGGCATCGTCACCTCCGCCGACGTGATGCGACGCGGCGTCGACGAGATCGCCGACCAGCTCCGGCAGCGCATCGGCGACCGGCCGCTCTACATCTCCATCGACATCGACGTGCTGGACCCGGCACACGCCCCCGGCACCGGCACCCCCGAGGCAGGCGGCCTCACCTCCCGCGAGCTGCTGGAGATCGTGCGCGGGCTGTCCTCCTGCAACCTGGTCTCCGCCGACCTGGTCGAGGTGGCCCCCGCGTACGATCACGCCGAGATCACCTCCGTCGCCGCCTCGCACACCGCGTACGAGCTGACGACGATCATGACCCGGCAGATTGCGGAGGCCCGCCAGAAGTGAGCCACGACCACCACGACGAGCGGCCCGAGCTCACCCCCGGGCAGATCGCTGCCGCGCTGAACCCACCGCCCGGGCGCAACGGCGGCGACCTCGTCGTCGAGACCCTCCAGGGTCTCGGTGCGACCACCGTCTTCGGCCTGCCCGGGCAGCACGCGCTGGGCATGTTCGACGCGCTGCGCCGCTCGTCCCTCACCTACGTCGGCCTGCGCGTCGAGAACAACGCGGGCTTCGCCGCCGACGCCTACGGGCGCATCACCGGCGAGGTCGCCCCGCTGCTCCTGTCCACCGGACCGGGTGCCCTCACCTCGCTCGCCGCACTCCAGGAGGCGGCGTCCGCCTCCGCCCCCGTGCTGGCGATCTCCAGCCAGATCCCGACCGCGGGCCTGGGCGGCGGCCGCCACGGCTACCTGCACGAGCTGCGTGACCAGAAGGCGTCGTTCCGCGACATCGTGAAGTCCGTGCACACCGTCCGTACCGCCTCGCAGATCCCGTCCGCGATCGCCGCCGCCTGGGAGTCCGCGCTCACGGCCCCGCACGGCCCGGTCTGGATCGAGATCCCGCAGGACGTGCTCATCACCGCCACGACGCTGCCCGTCGTGACCGCGATGGACGCCACCCCGCGCGAGGTGCACGCCCGCCCCGAGCTCATCGCGGTGGCGGCCCACCTGCTGTCGAACGCCGAGCGTCCGGCGATCATCGCGGGCGGCGGAGTCGTACGCTCCGACGCGTCCGGCAAGCTGCGCGCCCTCGCGGAGAAGGTGGGCGCCCCCGTCGTCACCACCTACGGCGGCAAGGGCGCCTTCCCGTGGGAGCACCCGCTCTCGCTCCAGTCCTGGATCGAGGACCGGCACACGACGGACTTCCTGGAGGACGCCGACGTCCTGCTCGTCGTCGGCTCCGGCCTCGGTGAGCTCTCCTCGAACTACTACACCTTCGCCCCGCGCGGCCGGGTCGTGCAGATCGAGGCCGACGCCGGGAAGCTGGAGTCCAACCACCCGGCCCTCGGCATCCACGCCGACGCCCGCGACGCGCTGTCCGACCTCCTCGAAGCGGTCACCCCGCGCGAGGACCCGGCCGCCGCCGAGCGCGTCACAGCGGTGCTCGGCCGGGTACGGGACCGGATCGCCGCCCAGGAACTCACCCTCGAACAGCACCTCGTCGCCGGGATCCGGACAGCCCTGCCCGACACGTCCCCCAGTTTCTGGGACATGACGATCCTCGGCTACTGGGCCTGGGCAGCCTTCGACGCCCGACACCCCAACACCATGCACTCCGCCCAGGGCTCCGGCGGCCTCGGCTACGCCTTTCCCGCGGCCATCGGTGCGGCCGCCGCCGACGTGACGAAGCCGGTCCTCGCGGTCTCGGGCGACGGCGGCGCGATGTACTCGATCGCGGAACTCGCCACCGCCCGTCAGTACGACCTCCCGGTCACCTGGCTGATCATCGACGACGGCGGCTACGGCATCCTGCGCGAGTACATGACCGATGCGTTCGGCGAGACCAGCGCGACGGAACTGTCCCGCCCGGACTTCGTCGCCCTCGCCGAGTCCTTCGGCGTCCCCGCGGTCCGTACGAGCCCGGAGACGATCGCCGACGACCTGGCCGATGCGATCGCGAAGCCCGGCCCCTCGGTCGTCGTGCTCCCGGCGCTGCTCAGGATGTTCGAGCCGACGCACCTGTAGGACGCCGCCGCACCGCGTCCGGGACCGTCGGTGAACGCCGCGCCCGTCCGGGCGGTCGACGCCGGGCCCCATGGCGTTCACCGCCCGGCACCTGCCACTCCCCGGCCGCCCGCGGGCCCACTTCGGCGGGCGGGCCGCAGGACCTACGACGAAGGTCCCGTATTTGTTGCGGCGGGATGAAATCCGCAGTCCACCGCGTTGGTGCCTTCCGTCGGAGCAGGTCGATCGGGAGGCACCGGGTGTCGGACGCAGGGGAGCAAGGGAGCGACGGGCAGCCGGGCGGCTGGGCGCGGAGGCTGTGCGGTTACGCCTGGCGCTACCGGCGCAACGTGCTGCTCGCCCTCGGTTCGTCGCTCGCCGGAATGGCGGTGATGGCCCTCGTCCCCCTGGTCACCAAGGTGATCATCGACGACGTGGTCGTCGGCCACACCCGGTCCCTGGCCGTCTGGACCGGACTGCTGATCGTCGCGGCCGCGCTCGTGTACGTCTCCACCTTCATCCGCCGCTACTACGGTGGCCGGCTCGCCCTCGACGTCCAGCACGACCTGCGGACCGAGATGTACGGGACGATCACCCGCCTCGACGGCAGGCGCCAGGACGAGCTCTCCACCGGGCAGGTCGTCGGCCGTGCCACCAGCGACCTCCAGCTGATCCAGAGCCTGCTGTTCATGCTCCCGATGACCATCGGGAACGTGCTGCTCTTCCTCATCTCCCTGGTGATCATGGCGTGGCTCTCGCCACTGCTGACCCTCATCGCCGTCGCCGTCGCCCCCGCCCTCTGGTTCATCGCCCGCCGCTCCCGCTCGCGGCTCTTCCCCGCCACCTGGTACGCCCAGTCGCAGGCCGCCGCCGTCGCCGGAGTCGTCGACGGTGCCGTCTCCGGCGTCCGCGTCGTCAAGGGCTTCGGGCAGGAGGAGCAGGAGACCGGCAAGCTGCGCGAGGTCGGGCGCAGGCTCTTCGCGGGCCGGCTGCGCACCATCCGCCTGAACTCCCGCTACACCCCCGCCCTCCAGGCCGTCCCCGCCCTCGGCCAGGTCGCCATGCTGGCCCTCGGCGGCTGGCTCGCCACCCGCGGCGAGATCACGCTGGGTACGTTCGTCGCGTTCTCCACCTACCTCGCCCAGCTCGTCGGCCCGGTCCGGATGCTCGCCATGGTCCTCACCGTGGGCCAGCAGGCCCGCGCCGGTGTGGAGCGCGTACTCGAACTGATCGACACGGAGCCGTCACTCCAGGACGGCACCAAGGAGCTCCCCGCCGACGCCCCCGCCAGCGTCGAGTTCGACGACGTGCGCTTCGGATACGACGAGTCGCGCCCCGTCCTCGACGGCTTCTCGCTGACCATCGAGCCCGGCGAGACCGTCGCCGTGGTCGGCGCGTCCGGCAGCGGCAAGTCCACCGTCTCGCTGCTGCTGCCCCGCTTCTACGACGTGACGCACGGTGCCGTGCTCGTCGGCGGACACGACGTGCGCGAACTGACCCTCGACTCGCTGCGGGCCGCCGTCGGACTCGTACCGGAGGACAGCTTCCTGTTCTCCGACACCATCCGCGCCAACATCGCCTACGGGCTCCCCGGCGCCACCGACGAACAGATCGAGCAGGCCGCCCGCTCCGCCCAGGCCGACCGGTTCATCGCCGAGCTGCCCGCCGGCTACGACACCAAGGTCGGCGAGCACGGGCTCACCCTCTCCGGCGGCCAGCGTCAGCGCGTCGCCCTCGCCCGCGCCATCCTCACCGACCCCCGGCTGCTCCTCCTCGACGACGCCACCTCCGCCGTCGACGCCCGCGTCGAGCACGAGATCCACGAGGCGCTGCGACAGGTCATGGCCGGCCGCACGACCCTGCTGATAGCCCACCGCCGCTCCACCCTCAACCTCGCGGACCGGATCGCCGTCCTGGAGGACGGCCGGCTCGCCGACATCGGCACCCACGAGGAGCTGGAGCGCCGCTCCGCGCTCTACCGGCGCCTCCTCACCGACCCGGACGAGCTGGGCGGCACCTCGCCCGGCCATCAGGCAGCCACCGTCACGGACCCCGCCGACGACCGCGCACTCCAGGAGGAGCTCGACGCCGAGTTCGACGCCGAGCGCGGCATCACCCCCGAGCTGTGGGTCCGCAAGGAGGAGGAGCGCGAGACCGACGCGGCCGGCACACCCGCCACCCCCGAGCTCCTCGCCCAGGTCGAGGCCCTGCCCCCGGCGACCGACACCCCGGACATCGACGAGGCCCGCGCCGTGCACGCCGAGGAGTCCTACGGGCTCCGCCGGCTGCTGCGCGGCTTCGGGCTGCCGCTGCTGGTGAGCCTGGCGCTGGTGGCCGTGGACGCCGGGGCGGGCCTGCTCCTGCCGGTGCTGATCAGGAACGGCATCGACGAGGGAGTCACCCAGCTGGCGCTCGGCGCGGTCTGGACCGCCTCGGCCTTCGGCCTGGTGGTCGTGCTCGTGCAGTGGGCCGCCCAGATCGGCGAGACGCGGATGACGGGCCGCACCGGCGAGCGGGTGCTCTACTCGCTGCGGCTGAAGATCTTCGCGCAGCTCCAGCGTCTCGGCCTGGACTACTACGAGCGTGAACTGACCGGCCGGATCATGACCCGGATGACGACCGACGTGGACGCCCTGTCCACGTTCCTCCAGACCGGTCTGGTCACGGCCTTCGTCTCCGTCGTCACGTTCTTCGGCATCATGGTCGCGCTGCTGGTCCTCGACGTGGAGCTGGCCCTGGTCGTCTTCGCGACCCTGCCGGTCCTCGTCGTCGGGACGTTCTTCTTCCGCCGCAAGAGCGTCAAGGCGTACGAGCTGGCCCGTGAGCGCATCGGCGTCGTCAACGCCGACCTCCAGGAGTCCGTCTCCGGTCTCCGCATCGTGCAGGCCTTCCGCCGCGAGCAGGACGGCGCCGACCGGTTCGCCGCGCGCAGCGACCACTACCGCGAGGCCCGGGTCCGCGGCCAGTGGCTGATCTCCGTGTACTTCCCGTTCGTGCAGCTGCTGTCGGCGGTGGCCGCCGCCGCGGTGCTGATCGTCGGCGCGGGCCGGGTCGACAACGGCACGCTCACCACCGGTGCGCTGGTCGCCTACCTGCTCTACATCGACCTGTTCTTCGCGCCCGTGCAGCAGCTCTCGCAGGTCTTCGACGGCTACCAGCAGGCCACCGTCTCCCTCGGCCGCATCCAGGAACTCCTCCAGGAGCCGGCGTCCACCACCGACCGGAACGAACCGCTGGACGTGCTGTCGCTGCGCGGCGAGATCGCGTTCGAGGACGTGTCCTTCGCGTACGGCGGCGAAGAGGCCGCGCTCACCGGCATCGACCTGCACATCCCGGCCGGGCAGACGGTCGCGTTCGTCGGGGAGACCGGCGCGGGCAAGTCCACCCTCGTCAAGCTCGTCGCCCGTTTCTACGACCCGACGGGCGGCCGGGTCACCGCGGACGGCACCGACCTGCGCGACCTCGGCCTCACCGCGTACCGGCACCGGCTCGGGGTCGTGCCGCAGGAGGCGTACCTCTTCGCCGGCACGGTGCGTGACGCCATCGCGTACGGGCGTCCGGACGCCACCGACGCCGAGGTGGAGGCGGCGGCCCGGGCGGTCGGCGCGCACGACATGATCGCCACCCTGGACGACGGCTACCTCCACGAGGTCGCCGAACGGGGCCGCAACCTCTCGGCAGGCCAGCGCCAGCTGATCGCGCTCGCCCGCGCCGAGCTCGTCGACCCGGACATCCTGCTGCTCGACGAGGCCACCGCGTCCCTGGACCTCGCCAGCGAGGCGCTGGTCAACCAGGCGACCGACCGCCTCGCGGGCCGGCGCACCACCCTCGTCGTCGCCCACCGCCTCACCACCGCAGCCCGCGCCGACCGGGTCGTGGTGATGGACCACGGCCGGGTCGTCGAGGACGGCACCCACGACGAACTCCTCGCCCGGGACGGGCACTACGCCGTGCTGTGGCGCACCTTCATAGGGGAGGACGAGCCCGCCGGGGTGTGACGGGTCACCCCGGTGCGGCGGGGGTGCGGGCATCGCGCCACGCGCGGGCTGCCCCGCTCCCGGGCGCCGGGGTTCCGTCCTCGACCGCCGGACGGGCTCGGTCGTGAGAAGACGCCCCGGAGGGGCGCCATCCCCCATCCCGCACATTCCGCGTCCCACGAGGAACCCGCGCCCACATCAAGCCCGTCCGGCGATCGAGGACGGAACCTTCGCCCCGGGCAACCGCAGAAGGCAGCCCCGCGTCGTACACAGACACACGTGTGTGCGCTCATGTGTCGGGTAGGGGCATGGATGTTCGGCGAGGCGATGGGGCTGCTGGTGACCAGAGGGACCGAAGGAAGCGGCGATCGCACAGGACGCGGGGTCCCGCCCCGCCTGCTCGCCCTCGCGCTGACGACCGCCCTCGCGCTCGTCGTCGGCGGCGTGGAGGCGAGCAGCGCCGACGCCGCCTCGGTGTGTGCCGGACGGCCCGCCAAGACGGTGAAGTTCGCGACGGGAGAGCTGCGCGTCTACCGGACGCGCGGCTACGCCTGCGCCACCGCCGTCGCGGCGAAGCCCGGCAAGCGCCGCCGGATGTCCGTACAGATCCAGGCCCGTGGCGGCCGGCCCGTCGTCGACAGCGGCGGCTTCACCCAGCTGGCAGGACCGGTGACCGTCCACGCGCTGAACCGGTGTGTCCGGGCCTCGGGCACTGTCGCGGGGAAGACCGGAACCACGGACTGGATCCTGTGCTGACCGGGTGACGCGAGCGCATGCCCCGGCAACAGGGGCTGGTGGTGCAGGTATTGCCCCGCTAGGTTCACGACGTCTGTTGTGAATCATGGGGAGGGTGTAAATGCGTAAGGCGCTCAGAGGGTTCCTGTCGCTCGCGGTGCTCATCGGCACAGTGAGTGCGACGGGCGCTTCGGCCACCGCCGCGGAACCGGCCGCGGTTCGTACCGCCGTCAGTGACAGCGGTACGAGCACGGACATCAAGGACCGCATCCTGGCCATCCCGGGAATGAGTCTCATCGAGGAGAAGCCGGCCGCGGGATACCGCTACTTCGTCCTCAACTACACCCAGCCGGTGGACCACCGGCACCCGTCCAAGGGAACGTTCCAGCAGCGCATCACGCTGCTGCACAAGGACACCTCCCGCCCGACGGTCTTCTACACCAGCGGCTACAACGTCTCCACCAATCCCGGCCGCTCGGAGCCGACGCGGATCATCGACGGCAACCAGGTCTCGCTGGAGTACCGGTTCTTCACCCCGTCGCGCCCGTCGCCCGCCGACTGGTCCAAGCTCGACATCTGGCAGGCCGCCAGTGACCAGCACCGGGTCTTCACCGCGCTGAAGCGCATCTACTCCAAGAACTGGCTGACCACCGGCGGTTCCAAGGGCGGCATGACCGCCACGTACTTCGAGCGCTTCTACCCGAAGGACATGGACGGCGTCGTCGCGTACGTCGCTCCCAACGACGTGGTGAACAAGGAGGACTCGGCATACGACCGGTTCTTCGCGAACGTCGGTACCAAGGAGTGCCGCGACCGGCTGGAGGGCGTGCAGCGCGAGGCGCTGGTCCGCCGGGAGCCGCTGGAGCAGAAGTACGCGCAGTACGCCGCCGACAACGGCTACACCTTCACCACCGTCGGCACCCTCGACAAGGCCTACGAGGCCGTCGTCATGGACTACGTCTGGGCGTACTGGCAGTACAGCCTGCTCGCCGACTGCGACACCATCCCGGCCGACGCCGGGACCGCCACCGACCAGGCGATCTGGGACTCGATCGACTCGATCTCCGGGTTCTCCGCCTACGCGGACCAGGGCCTGTCGAACTACACGCCGTACTACTACCAGGCCGGCACCCAGCTCGGCTCGCCCGACATCGAGCAGCCCTGGCTCGGCGGGCTCAGCCGCTACGGCTACCAGCCGCCGCGCAACTTCGTGCCGAGCTCCATCCCGATGAAGTTCCAGCCCTCGGTGATGCGCGACGTCGACACCTGGGTGAAGAACCACGCCAGCCACATGCTGTACGTGTACGGGGAGAACGACCCGTGGGGCGCGGAGCGCTTCCGGCTCGGCAAGGGCGCCCGTGACAGCTACGTCTTCACGGTGCCCGGCGGCAACCACGGCTCGAACGTCGCCGGTCTGGCCCCCGCGGAGAACGCCACGGCCACCGCGGCGATCCTGCGCTGGGCGGGCGTAGCCCCGGCCGCCGTCCAGGCGGACCCGGCGAAGGCCAAGCCGCTCGCGAAGTTCGACGCACGGCTCGACAAGAAGGACCTGACGACCGAGCACCGGCTCGGCACCAGGCGCCCGTAGCGGAACCCCGCACCGGCGGCCGGCCCGTTGAGGGGCCGCCGCCGGCGCGGGAACCTGCCGGGCCGTGTCCGCGAAGCCCCGCCCGCCCTCCGGGCGTACGGCGACTTCGCGGACACCGCCTAGTACGTCAGCCCGTAGCCCACCGGGTACAGCACCTGCGCGGGATCGTCCGCGCGCTGCACCGGCACCGGCAGCGTCCCCTGCGGCTCGGCCCGGCCCGCGATCACCCGGGCGGCCGCCCGTAGTTCGACATCGGTCCAGGAGTACGAGGCCAGGCTCGCCGCGTATCCGGTCCCGGCCAGCCGGGCGATGTCGTACGGGTTGCGGATCGCGACCGTGATCACCGGGACACCGGTCGCCGCCAGTTCGGTCACCAGGGTCCGCTGCGAACTGGTCGCCGTGACGTTGTACGTCCCCACGACCACCGCGTCCTTGCCCTGCGCGGCCGCCACCGCCGCGTCGATGGCCGCCCTGGTCGGGGCGGTGCCGGTGGACAGGGCCGTGGCCGTGTACCCCAGCTCGTTGAACGCCTCGGCGAGGGTGGTGGTCGGCGGCCCCGTCGTACCGGACGGTGAGGCCGGATCGGCGCCCACCACCAGCAGGTTCTTGTGGGAGCGGCGCGAAAGCGGCAGCAGCGCACCGGGGTTGTCGAGCAGCGTGGTGGTGTGCTCGGCGATGCGGTCGGCGGCGGCGAGGTGCGACCGGGTGCCGACGGTACGGTCCACGCCCCGGTGGGTGACGAACGGGTCGTCGAACAGACCCAGCTTCGTCTTCAGCCGCAGAATGCGCAGGATCGATTCGTCGAGGCGGGCCTCGCTGACCTCGCCGCCCTTCACGGCGGCCAGGAGGGCGTTCCAGGACACCTCGAGGCTCGGCGGGTTGAGCAGCTGGTCGACGCCCGCCTGCAGGGCGAGCACCGGGACCCGTTCGTCGCCGTACTTCGTCCGTACGCCCTCCATGCCGAGCGAGTCGGTGACCACGACGCCGTCGTAGCCGAGCTCCTCGCGCAGGATGCCGGTGAGGATGGGCTTGGACAGGGTCGCCGGGTCCTCCGCCGGGTCGAGCGCGGGCACCACGATGTGCGCCGTCATGATCGAGTCGATGCCCGCGGCGATCGCCGCCCGGAACGGCGGCTCGTCCAGCTCGGCCCACTGCTCGCGGGTGTGGGTGATCACCGGCAGGCCGGTGTGGCTGTCGGTGCTGGTGTCGCCGTGGCCGGGGAAGTGCTTGGCCGTGGAGGCGATCCCGGAGCTCTGGTACCCCTTCACCTGGGCCGCGACCATCCCGGCCACCGACTGCGGGTCGGAGCCGAAGGAACGGACGCCGATCACCGGGTTGGCCGGGTTGACGTTGACGTCCGCGTCCGGGGCGTAGTTCTGCCGGATGCCGATCGCCGCCAGTTCGGCGCCCGCGATCTGCCCGGCCCGCCGCGCGTCGGAGCGTGAACCGCCCGCGCCCAGCGCCATCGCGCCCGGCATCAGCGTGGCGGGCTCGCCGACCCGGCACACGATGCCGTGCTCCTGGTCGGTGGAGATGAGGAGCGGCAGGGCGTTGGTGCCCGCCAGGCCGGCCCGCTGGATGCCGTTGGAGAGATCGGCGATCTGGTGCGGGTCACGGGTGTTGTGCGCCCACGCGAAGTAGATGATGCCGCCCACGTGGTACTTGGCGATCATCTCGGCGGCGGTGCGCACCCCGATCTCGGCGAGGTTGGCGTCGATGTCCGCCTGGTCGGGCTCGGTCGCGGAGTGTCCGTAGACCCGCATGACGAAGAGCTGGCCGACCTTCTCCTCCAGGCTCATCCGGGAGATGAGCCGCTTCAGCCGCCGAGTCGTGGCGGCGGAGGTGTGGCTGCTGCTGCTTGCGGACTTCTGGGCGGCGACGGCGCCGGGGGCGACTGCCATACCCGCAGCCGCCGCGACAGCGGTGGCTGCGGTGGCGGTGAGGAGGGTGCGTCTGGAGGTGCGGTCGTGCACGTGAGCTCCTTCGGCCGTACTCGGTGACGAGAGGTGGTGAAAGCAACTGTGCTGAAAGAAACTTCCAAGGATCACGGATATCCAGAAAATAACTTCCGGTCAAGGGTCCGGACCATTTTGAGCGCGTCCCGGCACAGGGCGAACCGCCCCGGCTAACGCAGCCCCACGCCCGCCCCGTGCGCCTGAAGTGCCGAGACGGCCGCCGTGATCGCCGGGCGCCTGGCCGCCTCCGTGCGCCACAGCGCGTACAGCCGCCGCACCGGTACGGGATCGATCCGCACCGCCACCACTCCGTCCGGCAGCGGCCCGCGGCCCAGCCGGGGGATCATCGCGACGCCGAGACCGGCCGCGAGCAGGGCGAGTTGGGTGTGGTTCTCCTCGGCCTGGTGGCGGATGTCCGGCTCGTAGCCCGCCGTGCGCAGCGTCCGTACGAGCCAGTCGTGGCAGACCGTCCCCGGCGGCTGGCAGATCCACCGCTCCTTCGCCAGCTCCTCGCGGCGCACCCCGTCCCGGCCCGCGAGCCGGTGGCCCGCCGGCACCAGCAGGTCGCAGCGGTCGTCCCCGATCACCGCCTGAGCCACACCCTCCGGGGCGGGCAGCGGGGCGATGTCCCAGTCGTGCGCGACGGCCAGATCGATCACGCCCTTGGCCACGAGGTCGACGGAGAGGTGCGGGTCGACCTCCGTCAGGCGCACGTCCACCGACGGGTGCTCGCGGTCCAGCTCGGCCAGCACCCCGGGCAGCAGCCCGCGCGCCGCGGAAGCGAAGGCGCCGATCGACAGCCGCCCCGTCGGCAGCCCCCTGCGCTCCTCCAGCGAGGTCTCGGCGCGCTCCACGATCGCCAGCAACTCCTGTGCGGTTGCAGCCAGGCGGACCGCCTCCTCGGTCAGCGCGACACCCCGGCCGCGGCGTTCCAGCAGCGTCGTGCGGGTCTCCCGCTCCAGCTTGGTGATCTGCTGCGAGACCGCCGACGGGGTGTAGCCGAGCGCGGCGGCGGCGCCCGCGACCGAGCCGTGGACGGAGATGGCGTGCAGCGCGCGCAGCCGGGCGAGATCGAGCACCGGAGCCTCCGGGGTTCCATTGGCGCATGAGCCGTTGATCCGTCGGTCCATGCGCCATTCATTAGCAACGCTCAATTCCACCATGAAGAAATCCGCGCTGGTGCTACATGGTCCGCGCACGCGATCCTCGGTGCATGCGTCCCCTCCACATCGCCCTGGCCGTCCTGGTGGCCGCCCTCTGGGGTGTCAACTTCGTCGTCATCGAGCTCGGGCTCGACCACTTCCCGCCGCTGCTCTTCTCCGCCCTGCGCTTCCTGGTCGCGGCGCTGCCCGCGGTCTTCTTCGTCGGCCGGCCGAAGGTCGCCTGGAAGTGGATCGTGGGGGTGGGGCTGGCGCTGGGCGTGGCCAAGTTCGGCTTGCTGTTCATCGGCATGGACCGGGGGGCGGGCGCCGGACTCTCCTCCCTGGTCCTTCAGGTGCAGGCGGTCTTCACCGCGATCTTCGCGGCGCTCGTGCTGGGTGAACGTCCGGGAAAAGTACGGGTGTTGGGGATGGCGGTGGCCCTCGCCGGTATCGGTGTGGCGGCCGTCGACGAGGGGGCGAGCGGGCCCGTGCTCGCGTTCGTCCTGGTGATCGCGGCGGCCGCCTGCTGGGGTGTGTCGAACGTCCTGACCCGCAAGGCCGCTCCGCCCGACTCGCTCAACTTCATGGTCTGGGTCTCGACCGTGCCCGTCCTGCCGCTGCTCGGGCTCTCCCTGCTCTTCGAGGGCTGGGACCGCGACCGGGACGCGCTCGCCGCGCTCGACTGGAGCGGCGCCGGAATCATCGTCTATGTCGCCTGGGTCGTCACGATCTTCGGCTTCGGGGCGTGGGGCTTCCT
This sequence comes from Streptomyces sp. NPDC002809, assembly GCF_040295435.1. Lineage (NCBI taxonomy): Bacteria > Bacillati > Actinomycetota > Actinomycetes > Kitasatosporales > Streptomycetaceae > Streptomyces > Streptomyces sp. NPDC002809. The sequence continues at coordinate 19,428 of NZ_JBEOVJ010000005.1, read as the reverse complement.
GCTGAGCCGCTACCAGGCCTCGTCCGTGGCCCCGTTCACCCTGCTCGTGCCGGTCTTCGGGATGTCGTCGGCCGCGCTGCTGCTCGACGAGTCGGTGAGCCCGCTGCGGTGGTGCGCGGCCGCGCTGCTGGTCGGCGGGGTGGCCCTGACCTCGCTCGCGGGGGCGCGGCGGGCCCGGGTCGCTGCGCCGGGGACGCACGATCCGGCCCCCGCGGGTGGGCAGCCGGAATGCGTCGGAAACATGCCGTAGGCCGTCGGCGCCGGCTGTCCGGGGCAATGGGGTGGGGTGCTGCGACCGCCCCCGTTCCGAGGATCCTCCGATGAGTCGCAGCGTGTGTCGTCCGGGCGCTTCTTCCCTGGTCACGTAATCGTGATGCGCTGGCCCGAGTTCTGACTGTGTGCACCGCACGGGTGGCTGGAGATGTTCTGTGACGGCGAACCCGGACCGTCTGCCATCGAAGCCGGACCGTGGATCCGTCCGGCAGCGCAGCCTCGACGGCACCGAACAGCCCACGTCTCCGAGGGGCTCAGGGCTGACCGGCACGGGGCTCACCGATCCGTCATACGTGAGGGGGGCCTCTCCGGGCGGAGTGCGCGAGCCGTTCGGCGAGAGCCTCGACGAGGCCGCGGAGCTCATCCGGACGTTCGATGACGAACGGCCGGTCCAGCGAGGCGAGCACGGCAGGCAGCCAGTCGAGCCGGTCCACACGCAACTCGACACGTGACCAGCGCTCGGTCTTCGGATCTGCGCCGCTCCGGGACGGCAGTTCCTCCACGATCGCGACGCCGGCGGGAAGGCGGGTGTGGATCTGCCCGGCCGTCCCCTGGACCCGCAGGGTCACCTCATGCCGGTACGGAGCCGTGGCGAGCCCGGTCAGAACGCGCTGCGCCGGGTCGGGTCCAACAGGTGGTTCGAACGAGCCGGGCAGGGTCCTCACACCGGTGATGCGATCCAGCCGGAACGTCCGGTCCTCACCCGTCGTGAGATCCGCAGCCGTTACGTACCACCTGCCCGAGTGGGCGACGACCCCGTGCGGGTGCAGTGTGCGTTCGCTGCGCCGGCCGTCGGAGTTGGTGTACCCGATCGAGATCGGCCGGTGATGGTTCACCGCGTCGGCGACCGAGAGCAGGACCGTGGATTCCGGGGCGACCACCTCGCCGGGCGGAGCAGTGAAGGCAAGGGACCCGAGCACGGCGTCGAGTCTGCGGCTCAGCCGCTCGGGCAGCACTCGCCGGATCTTTGCCGCCGCCGTCTCACTCGCCGTCCCCGTCGCCGTGGTCAGGCCTGCCCGCCGACCCGCCACCAGACCGAGCAGCACGGCGAGCGCTTCGTCGTCGCTCAGCATGAGCGGAGGCATGCGGTAACCGGGGGCGAGCCGGTAGCCGCCGTAGCGGCCGCGTACCGACTCGACGGGCACGTCGAGGTCGACGAGATGGCCGGCATAGCGCCGTACGGTGCGCTCGTCGACGTCGAGCCGATCGGCGAGCTCGGTCACGGTCCGGATGCCGCCCGACTGCAGGAGTTCCAGCAGGGCGAGCACACGAGCAATGGGTCGAGGCATGCCCCGAAGTCTCCCGCACATACCGGGCGGATTCCGCCCGGTATTCGCCGTAGCGTGCGATCGGAAACACCGACCGACCAGGGAGAGAACCCATGGACTTTGTCTCTGTCCGCATCATCACGGGCGACGTCGCCCGCCTCGTCGACTTCTACGAGCGCGCCACCGGAGTACCTGCCGACTGGTCCAACGAGGACTTCGCCGAGCTCAGGACCACCTCCGCCACCCTCGCGATCGGCAGCACCCGTACCGTCCCCCTGTTCGCGCCCGGCTCCGCCCGCCCGGCCGACAACCACAGCGTCATCCTCGAATTCCTGGTCGACGACGTGGACAGCGTGCACAAGAACCTGACCGGCTTCGTGAAGGACTTCGTCAACGAGCCCACCACCATGCCCTGGGGCAACCGCGCGCTCTTGTTCCGCGACCCTGACGGCAACCTCGTCAACTTCTTCACCCCAGTCACCCCTTCCGCCATCGAAAAGTTCGCTCGCTGAGGTCGCTGAGGTCGCTGAGGCCGCTGAGGGCCTGCGGTCCGGCCTGCTGCTCGTGGACGCGGACTCTCCCCGTACCCGCTTCAGCCCTTCGGCGCCCCCAGCCGCAACAGGTGCTCGCGCCCCGCAGTGAGCATCCCCGGCAGCTCCGCCGCCCCCGGATACCAGCGCTTCTCGTACTCCCAGCAGACCCAGCCGTCCGGGTCCAGCGTGTCCAGGCACGCCCGCAGCGGCAGCACTCCCGCACCCAGGGCCACCGGCGTGGTGTCCTCGGTGGAGGCGATGTCCTTCACCTGTACGTATCCCAGGTGCGGGGCCAGCACCGCATGGCTCGCCACCGGCTCCTCACCCGCGAGCCAGGTGTGCATGATGTCCCACAGTGCACCGATGCTCCCGTGCCCCACCGTGCCGGCCACCCTGGCCACATCGGCCCCCGCGCGGTGCGAGTCGTGGGTCTCCAGCAGGACGCGTACGCCCATGTCGGCGGCGTACGGGGCGGCGGCGCCCAGCCGGCGGGCGGCGGCCGCGTCGGCCGTCGCGGGGTCCTGGTCGCCGCCGCCCGGGAACACCCGGACGTTGTGCGCGCCCAGGTCATGGGCCAGCTCGATCAGCCCGGCGAGCTCGTCCAGCACCGGCTGGTCGTCGCCCTCCGCGGCGGCCCGTACATAGCCGGCCACGGTCAGGATCTCGACCCCGCCCCGCTTGAACTCCTGCACCACATCGGCACGTTCGGTCTTCGAGAGCCCGGGATGCACCGGCTCCTCGGGGTGGGCGCGCAGCTCCACCCCCTGGTAGCCGTTGTCGGCGGCCAGCCGGACGACCTCGGCCATCGGCAGTCCCGGAACCCCGAGGGTGGAGAAAGCGAGCTTCACGTGTGTGTTCCTTCCGTCGGTCTGTTGCCCATGGACGGTACGGACCGGGGCGCGTTGGGCGCGTACCCCCTCCCCGCCGCCCGACTCATCCCCGGGGCGCGGCCGTCGACCCCCGCACCATCAGCTCAGCGGCGATCGTCGCGATGCCGCCGGGCGGCGGGGCTTCCTTGCCGGTCGCCAGCCGGCCCGCCCGGGCCCCCGCCTCGACGAGCGGCAGCCGTACGGTCGTCAGGGCCGGGACCACGTCCACCGAGAACGGCAGGTCGTCGAAGCCGGCCACCGAGATGTCCTCGGGGATGCGCAGTCCGCGGTCGCGGATCGCCGCGGCGGCGCCCAGGGCGACCGTGTCGTTCGCCGCGACGACGGCCGTGATCTCCGGTTCGCGGCGCAGGAGTTCGACCGTGGCTTCGTAGCCGGACCGGCGGTCGTAGGAGCCGTGCACGGTGAGCCGTTCCTCGTCGCCCACGAGCCCCACGGCCTTCATCGCGTCGCGGTGGCCCTCCAGCCGGTGGCGGGTCGTGGTGCGTTCGACCGGGCCCGCGACATAGCCGATGCCGCGGTGGCCCAGCGAGAGGAGGTGCTCGGTGAGGCGCCGGCCGCCGCCCCGGTTGTCGAAGGCGAGTGCGGCCACCACGGAGGCGTTGTCCGGCAGCGGGGGCCGCCCGCACAGCACCACCCGGGTGCCCGCGTCCGCGAGTTTCGCCAGCTTCGCGGACATCGCGGCCTGGTGGGCCGGGTCCTCGACCGCGCCGCCGGTGAGGACGACCGCGGCGGCGCGCTGGCGCTGGAGCAGGGTGAGGTAGGTGAGCTCGCGTTCCGGGGTGCCGCCGGTGTTGCAGACGATCGCGAGCTTCTCGCCGCCCGCCCGGCCCGATCCGTCGCCCGGACCGCCGATCTCCGTCTGGGCCGCGCCCGCCATGATCCCGAAGAACGGGTCGGCGATGTCGTTGACCAGGATCCCGATCAGGTCGGACGTGGCCGCCGCGAGCGAACTCGCGGGCCCGTTGAGCACGTAGTCCAGGTCGTCCACCGCACGCAGGACCCGCTCCCGGGTGGACGCCGCCACCGGGTAGTTGCCGTTCAGTACGCGGGAGACGGTGGCCGGGGACACCCGGGCGCGAGCCGCCACGTCCGCCAGGGTGACTGTCATCGCATCCTCCGAGAAGTGATGAGGGGGAGTGGACCGGCGAGTGGACCAAACCAATCAGCGCGCCCCCTCTTGTCCAGGCCGCTGTCGGCAGGCTAGCGTCATACCGCATAGAAAGCGCTTGCTACGGCTGTATGGAGGAACTTTCGTGACACGCAGGACAGTGCGCATCGCCATGAACGGCGTCACGGGTCGCATGGGATACCGGCAGCACCTGGTGCGCTCGGTCCTCGCGATCCGCGAGCAGGGCGGCCTCGATCTCGGCAACGGCGACGTGCTGTGGCCCGAACCGGTCCTCGTCGGCCGCCGCGCCCACGCGCTGGAGGAGCTCGCCGAGCGCCACGGTCTGACCGAGTGGTCGACCGACCTCGACGCGGTCCTCGCCGACGACACCATCGACATCTACTTCGACGCCCAGGTCACCTCGGCCCGCGTCGAGGCGATCAAGAAGGCCGTCGCGGCGGGCAAGCACATCTACACCGAGAAGCCCACCGCCACCGACGTCGAGGGCGCCCTCGACCTCGCCCGCCTCGCCCGGGACGCCGGCATCAAGCACGGCGTCGTCCAGGACAAGATCTTCCTGCCGGGCCTCCTGAAGCTGAAGCGCCTCATCGACGGCGGCTTCTTCGGCGAGATCCTCTCCGTGCGCGGCGAGTTCGGCTACTGGGTCTTCGAGGGGGACTGGCAGGAGGCCCAGCGCCCCTCCTGGAACTACCGTTCCGAGGACGGCGGCGGCATCGTCGTCGACATGTTCCCGCACTGGGAGTACGTGCTCCACGAGCTGTTCGGCCGGGTCACCACCGTCCAGGCGCACGTCCAGACGCACATCCCCGAGCGCAGGGACGAGCACGGCAAGCCTTACGCCGCGACCGCGGACGACGCCGCGTACGGCATCTTCCAGCTGGAGAGCGGCGCGGTCGCCCAGATCAACTCCTCCTGGACGGTCCGCGTCAACCGCGACGAACTCGTCGAGTTCCAGGTCGACGGCACCCACGGCTCCGCCGTCGCGGGCCTGCGCAACTGCCGCGTCCAGCACCGCTCGGCCACCCCCAAGCCGGTCTGGAACCCCGACCTCCCGGTCACCGAGTCCTTCCGCGACCAGTGGCAGGAAGTCCCCGACAACGCGGTCTTCGACAACGGCTTCAAGGCCCAGTGGGAGCTGTTCCTCCGCCACATCGTGCTCGACGAGCCCTACACCTGGGACCTGATGGCCGGCGCCCGCGGCGTCCAGCTCGCCGAGCTCGGCCTCAAGTCCTCCGCCGAAGGCCGCCGTTACGACGTCCCGGAGCTGAACCTGTGACGCAGCCCCGCGCCGCCGCCCACGTACCCGCCCCCGTCGCACCGGAGTGGACACGATGACGATCCACCTCCCGCAGGGCCCCTACGAGCCCCGTGCCACCCCGCTCGACCTCGCCCCGGGCGGCGCGCCCCTGGCCTCCCGTACGGTCTTCTCCGCCGCCCATGTCGTCGCCGACCCGTACGCCGACATCAGCCCCGACTCACCGGCCGCCGTCGACTGGGACGCCACCCTCGCCTTCCGCCGCCACCTCTGGTCGCACGGCCTGGGCGTCGCCGAGGCCATGGACACCGCCCAGCGCGGCATGGGCCTGGACTGGACGGGCGCGGCCGAGCTGATCCGCCGCTCGGCCGCCGAGGCCAAGTCCGTCGGCGGTGCCATCGCCTGCGGCGTCGGCACCGACCAGCTCCCCGCAGGCCCGGCCACGCTCGCCGAGGTGCGGTCCGCGTACGAGGAGCAGCTGGCCATCGTCGAGGAGAGCGGCGCCCGGGCCGTCCTGATGGCCTCGCGCGCACTCGCCGCCGCGGCGAAGAGCCCGCAGGACTACCTGGAGACGTACGCGCATCTCCTCCGCCAGGCCACCGAACCGGTCGTCCTGCACTGGCTGGGCCCGATGTTCGACCCCGCCCTGGACGGCTACTGGGGTTCGGCCGACCTCGACAAGGCCACCGACACCTTCCTCCAGGTCATCGCCGAACACCCGGACAAGGTCGACGGCATCAAGATCTCCCTCCTCGACGCGGAGCGTGAGATCGACGTCCGCCGCCGCCTCCCGAGCGGGGTGCGCTGCTACACCGGGGACGACTTCAACTACCCCGAACTGATCGCCGGCGACGACCGCGGATTCAGTCACGCCCTGCTCGGAATCTTCGACCCGCTCGGCCCGCTGGCCGCGCACGCGGTACGGGTCCTGGACACGGGCGACACCAAGGGATTCCGCGAACTCCTCGACCCGACGGTCGAGTTGTCCCGGCACCTCTTCCGGACGCCGACCCGCTACTACAAGACGGGCGTGGTCTTCCTCGCCTGGCTGGCCGGCCACCAGGACCACTTCACGATGGTGGGCGGCCTCCAGTCGGCCCGCTCACTGCCGCATCTGGCCAAGGCGTACGAACTGGCGGACCGCCTGGGGCTGTTCCCCGACCCGGAACTGGCCGAGTCGCGGATGCGCGCCCTGCTCACCGTGCAAGGAGGCTCCCGATGACCGACACCCGTACCGACATCTCCCGGCTCTCCATCAACCAGGAGACCATCAAGCAGTGGTCGCTGCCCGAGCTCGCGGAGGGCTGCGCGAAGGCGGGCATCGGCAAGGTCGGCCTGTGGCGGGCCCCCGTCCAGGAGTACGGCGTCGAGCGCACGGCCCAGCTCCTCGCGGACTCCGGACTGTCCGTCACCAGCCTCTGCCGGGGCGGCTTCTTCACCGCCCTCGACCCGGCCGAGCGGGCCCGCGCCCTGGACGACAACCGCGCGGCGCTCGACGAGGCGGCGGGCCTGTCCACAAACACGCTGGTGCTGGTCTCGGGCGGCCTCCCGGAGGGCAGCAAGGATCTGTACGGCGCCCGCGAACGCGTCGCCGACGCGCTGGCCGAACTGGCCCCCTACGCGGCCGAACGGGGCGTACGCCTGGCCATCGAGCCGCTGCACCCGATGTTCGCCTCGGACCGCTGCGTCGTCTCCACGCTGTCCCAGGCACTGGACATCGCGGAACGCTTCCCGGCCGACCAGGTGGGCGTGGTCGTCGACACCTACCACCTCTGGTGGGACGACCGGGCCCCCGCCCAGATCGCCCGCGCGGGTGCGGGCGGCCGCATCCACTCGTTCCAGCTGGCCGACTGGATCACCCCGCTCCCGGCGGGCGTCCTGCTGGGCCGGGGCCAACTCGGCGACGGCAGCGTGGACTTCCGGGCCTTCCGTACGGCGGTGGAGGCCACCGGCTTCGACGGCCCCATCGAGGTGGAGATCTTCAACGAGGACCTCTGGGCCCGCGACGGCGCCGAGGTCCTGGCGGAGGTCGCCGCCCGGTACGTGGAGCACGCCTGCTGAGTCCGTGACCCGGCCGCCCCGGCCTCCGGGGCAAAAAGATTGCCAAGGCGTACAACCCTTGAGCACCTTGCCGGGTCTTATCTGCCGTCGGACGCTTCCGGGGAGGGATCCGGGGGGATCGGGAAGCCCCGACCGAGGGGGAAAGCGAGTGGGGTCCGGTCGAGAGACCGGGCCCCGTTTCGCTGTCCGCACAGCCTGGCTCGGCTTCACGAACAGACTGGCTCGGCTTCACGCAAAGCCTGGCGCGGCTTCACGCACCGGGTGGCGCGCTGTGCTCTTGCGTGTGGACGCGAGGGACCCGGAGCGCCGCCGCCGACCGGCAGCGGCGGGGACCGAGGGTCCCGGCCGCGGGCCCGTCGGGACGGTCCGTCAGACCTTGGCGAGCCGGTCCACGAGCAGCCTCACCCGCTGTGCGGCGTCCTCCGGCAGCAGCCGTCCCGCCCGGGTCAGGGTCGCAAGGCCGTGCAGGGACGCCCAGAACACCTCGGTGAACAGCCCGGGGTCGACGCCGTCCCCGGCGACCTCGCCCAGGCTCTCCAGCAGCGCGGCGAACGCGTCCTTGAGGGGTTGCGGGGTTTCCTCGTCCGCGAAGGCCAGGCCGCCGTCGAGCTGGAACAGGGCGTCGTAGACCGCCGGGTTGCGTGCGGCGAATTCGAGGTAGGCACGGGCGAGCGCGGCGACCCGGCCGCGCGGGCCGTCCGCGGCGGCTGCCGCGGCCCGCACCGCCACCGCCATCTCGACGGCCCCCTCCAGGGCGACGGCGCCGATGATCTCGCGCTTGCCGCGGAAATGGCTGTAGAGGACGGGCTGGCTGTATTCGATGCGCTCGGCGAGCAGGCGGGTGGTGACCGCGTCCCAGCCCTTCTGCTCTGCGAGTTCGCGGGCTGTCGCCACGATGAGGCGCTCTCGCTCCGCCCGTTCGCGCTGCTTGCGTTCCTGTACCGACATGATTCGATCCTAGCATCGCTAGACAACGGAGCGGCAGCAGTACTAGCGTTGCCTCGTCAGCTAGCGGCACTAGATGCGAAGCGGGTCACCATGCTCAATGCAGTCGAGGTCGTCGCCACCGTGGTCGTCGGCGTGATGGTGGGGGTGGAGTTCTCCGTCGCCTTCGTCATCAACCCGATCCTCAATGCCCTCCCGGAGGACAGCGGCCAACTCGGCCGCGCTCACGGGGGCCGGATGCTCGGTGCCGTGATGCCGGTCTGGTATCTCACTTCGCTCGCCCTTGTCGCGGTCCGGGCCGTCGCGGGATGGCACCACCACGGCACCGGTCTCGTCGTCACCGCCGGCGCGCTGCTGATCCTCAGCGTGATCATGTCGCTTCTGCTGCTCGTCCCGATCAACAACCGGAGCAGGACGTGGACCCCCGGAAACCGGCCCGCCGACTGGAAGGAGCAGATGAACCGCTGGGACCGCTTCCACTACGTCCGCGTCGCCGTCATCGTCGCCGCCTTCGCCCTTCTGGTCGCCGCCCTCACGTGATCCCGCCGGCTCACCCGCCCGTCGTCGGCCGCAACCGCCCGGACGCGGGTCCGAAGTGCGGCACTGCCGCCTCCATCCACATCCGGGACCGGGAACCAACAGCCTCGAACTCCGCCGGAATCCCCGGATCGAGGCCCCGGCGACACCCACTGACCCGACAGCGAGAGGAAGTGCCGAAAATGGCCGAACTGCAGAGTCTCGACCCGCACACGCAGATGTTCGCGCAGTTCAAGGAGAAGACCGGGCCCATCGTCCTGGCCAACACCTTCTTCGTCCCGAAGGAGAGGGCTGAGGCGTTCCTGGCCCTCTTCCGGAGGCAGTCCGATTTCATGAGAGCTCAGCCGGGATTCGTCTCCCTGCGGATGCACAGGGGGACGGCGGGCAGCCGGCTGCTGATGAACATCGCGGTCTGGGAGTCGACCGAGGCGCTCGCCACGGCCTTCGGCAGCACGGAGTTCCAGCGCATGGCGGCCGAGTTCCCCGACGGCATCGTGTCGTACCCGCACATCTTTGAGCAGATCGACGTATGACACGGCGGTTGAAGCCCGAGATGGGCAGCCGGAGGAGGGCGGACGGAGAAGACCTGCCTCCGCCCGGCCCGATCAAGCCCCGCGCGACTCGGCAGGCTCCACGAAGCTCGCAAGCTGACGAAGACTCGCAAGGAGAAGAGCAATGCCGCTGAAGAAGATCAACACCGCCCTGGTTGCCGCCTTCATCCTCTTCATCCTCTGGTTCGGGACGGAGTACATCCTGAGCCCGGAGACGACGGCTCCCGGCTACGGCCTGCCGAGCTGGCCGTCCGGCGACGGCGACGGCTTCCTGATCATCAAGGGAATCCGCGACGTCGTCCTGGCCCTGGTCCTGGGCATCCTGCTCGTGACGGGTCACCGCCGGGCGCTGGGCTGGGTGCTACTGGTGGAGGCATTCGCCGCGTACGGCGACATGACCAACGTGCTGGCCCACCACGGCTCCGTGGCCACCGCGCTCGGCGTCCACTGCCTGACCGCGACACTGATGGCGGTCACCGGCCTGCTGGTCATGCGCGAGACCCGCAAGGTCGCGGCCGCTGTGGCAACGCCCGCCCTGCAGCCGGCCTGACGCCATCGAGGGGGGTCTCTCCACCCGAGCCAGGTATGCGCACCTCCCGCGAAATCCTGCCCGGGGCCTTTGCGCGGGAGTTTCAGGTGTCGCCAGGGATGTGCTGCTTCATGGGTTCAGAGCGCGGCCATGGTGCCGGGTCCGCTCTGAACCCAGGTCAGGGGCCGCATCCCCCGGCAACGGGCGCCGCGCGACGAAGACGAACTCCCGGCCCGGCCTGTCAGGTGCGTCGCGTACGTCCTCCACCGTGAACCCCTGCATGGTCAGGTCCTTCTCGACCTCCTGGCGCTCGCGGAACCGCAACGTCGAATCCGATGTCAGCACGTGCCCGTCCGCCGCGAATGCGCAGGTCCCGCGGAACGTCACCAGCGGCCCGTTCACCTCGACGACCTCGACCCAGCTCTCGACCGCTCCGGTGCCCGGGACATCCGTCACCTTGTACGAGGCCTCACGGGTCCACTCCTCCCAGGCGCGCCCGGCCGGTACGCGGGTCTCGAACACCAGGTAGCCACCGGGCCGCAGGGCTTCGTACGCCGACCGGAGGGTCGCCCGCCATGCCTGCGGATCGGCGATCGCCTGCGCTACGTTCGCCGTCATGGTCGCGAGATCGGCCTGGAGCGGCAGCGCCGCGGCAGCATCCCCGTCCACCCACCGCACCTGTCCGCCACCGGGCTTGGCCCGGGCCACGTCGACGGAGGCGCGGGCGGGATCGACTCCGACGACCTCGATCCCCCGCTCGGCCAGCAGCAACGCGAACACACCCGTTCCGCACCCGATGTCCAGCACGCGCCTGGCCCCGAACTCCTCGGCGATCCGGAGATAGGCGTCGAGATCACCACGGTCCGGGTCCAGCGGATCGTAGAGCGCGGCAAGCCGTGGGTCTCCGTAGCACGCGTCAGTCATGAGGACGAAGATACGGGGGCCCGGAAGCGGGCCACCACCGGATTCGGGGCCGGCTCGCAGCGCGCTGACGAGGACGGGGGCGGGGCGGGACAGGTACGCCTGCAGGGGCGAGGCGGGTACGCGTACAGGGGGGTGGGGTGCGTACGGGGCGGGGGTGGGGCCGGGGCCCGCCGAAGGGGCAGTCGCCCTCATTTGTGTGATGCCTGGGTCTGACAGGGTCCATCGGCGGAGGTACGTCCAACTGGTACTGGAGCTGCATGTGTTGGAGGGAGCCGAAACCTAGATTCGACTGAATGAACCCCAGACGTCGCAGAGTCGCTGTGGCCACTCTGCTCACCTTCGCCCTGTCCGTCCCGCTTTCGGGTGCCGCGTCGGCCGTCCCTGCCGGCCCCGCGCGGAGCGCACCCCAAGCCACCTACAGCGGCAGCAGGTTGGAACTGCCGCCCCTCACTGGCCCCTACCCCGTGGGCCGCCGCACCCTGCACATGGTCGACCGGAGCCGCGTCGATCCGTGGGTGCCGGCCTCCGGCAACCGCGAGTTGATGGTGACGGTCTCCTACCCGGCACGTTCGGCGAGCGGACCGTCGGCGGCGTACATGACCGACGAGGAGGCCCGGCTCCTGCTGGAGGCGAGAGGCCTTGGCGGCGTCGTGCCCCAAGCGACGGTTGCCGGGGCGCTTACCCACGCGCACGTGGGAGTCCGCCCGGCGCCAGGGAGATTTCCCCTGGTGCTGCTCTCCCCGGGCTTCTCGATGCCGCGCGCCACACTCACCTCCGTGGCGGAGGATCTCGCGAGCCGTGGCTACGTCGTCGCCTTGGTGGACCACGCCTACGAATCCGTCGGCACTGTCTTTCCGGGGGGCCGGATGCTGCCCTGTGTGGCCTGTGAACGGGTCGGCACACGTGAGGAGCAGGCCGCCGTGGTGGCCGGCCGGGCCGAGGACCTGTCCTTCGTCATCAGCGAGCTGACCCAGGGCGGAGGGGCCGGAGGGCTGTCCCGGGTGATCGATCCGAGCCGCATCGGAATCGGCGGGCATTCCATCGGGGGCGCGGCTGCGGCGGCGACCATGGCCGCCGACCGTCGCGTGCGGGCGGGGGCCGACCTGGACGGTGACTTCTTCGTGCAGCCTGCCGCGACAGGGCTCGGCGGGCGCCCGTTCATGATGATCGGCGCCGCATCCACCCACAGCCCCGGGGACCCCACGAGCGACTGGTCCGGGGCGTGGGACCACCTGAACGGCTGGAAGCGCTGGCTGACCGTGGACGGCGCTGAACACTTCTCCTTCACGGACCTGCCTTATCTGGCGGGGCAGTTGGGGCTGTCGGACCCCTCCGTACCGCTCTCCGGGGAACGGGGGTGGCGCATCACCCGCGACTACGTTTCCGCCTTCTTCGACCTCCACCTGCGAGGCATGGCGCAGCCGCTCCTCGACGGCCCCGCGGCCGCGTATCCCGAGGTCGTGCTTCAGCAGCCGGGAGGTGGCCCCCGGCTGTAGAGCCTGTCCGGCGGGTCGCGGCGCAGGGAAACGGTGATCGCGTCCTGGCCGACCCCGGCGCGGGAGTCGCCCGCATCAGCGCGGGATCCTCCATCGCCGAGGCGGCCTACGGGCTGGTGCGACGAGCGGCCCGCGAGCTGCTGACCCAAGGGCGCGACGGCCACATTTGAAGGCGGATACGACTACGCCGCCCTCAACGCCCTGCTCCTGGCCGAGCCGACGCGCTGAAGCGCGGCCGGGAGCGCAGTCCGGCCGACGTGGCCGGGCCGGGTCAGGGACCGCCCCGCAGTGGCCGGGTCATCCGGATCCGGTCCAGGCCGTCGACCGGATCCGGCTCCAGAAGCGAACGCCGGCCATCAATCCGGTGCGGCCTCCTGTTCAGCGCGTCGCGGTTCCCTCCTGCGGGAGCGCCGGGACCAGGTCCCCCTCGTACGCCTCCCGCGCATCCCGCAACCGCGGCAGATGCTCCGCCGCCCACGCGCAGCAGGCGGCCATCGGCGCGAGCAACGTACGCCCGAGGGCGCTCAGTTCGTAGTCGACCCGGGGCGGGACACCGCCACCGACGGTACGGGTGACCAGGCCGTCCCGTTCCATCGACCGCAGCGTCTCCGTCAGCACCTTGGGCGTGATGCCGTGCAGCGGGACCTCCAGTTCGGAGAAGCGCCGGGGGCCGGCTTCCAGGCACCTGATGATCTTCGGGGTCCATTTGCCGCCGATCCGGAACGGCGAGGTGACATGGGAGCAGCCGGTGAACATTTCGGGATCAAGTGGTTGGCTCACCCTGGCGAGCGTACGTAACTATCGTTGCGGAAACCATGGGGTGCGCGGCTAGCGTCCGCTGCATCGGCCGGCGGTCCGCGGGCCTTGGCGAGGGGAACCCCATGAGCAGCAGAATCGTCGTCTTCGGAGCCGGCGGACGCGCCGGAAGGCGTGCGGTCGCCGAGGCGGTCGCCCGCGGGCATCAGGTCACCGCGGTGGTGCGGGACGTGGCCGCGTACGCAGGTCCGACCGGCGACGACGTCAGGGTTGTCGCCGGAGACGTCACCCGGGCGGACAGCGTCGCGGAGGCCGCCGCCGGGCACGACGCCGCGATCAGCGCGGCCGGCCGGATGGACGTGCCGTCCCGGGACTTCTACGTGAGCGCCGCCCACGCCCTGCTGGACGGTCTGGCCCGTGCGGAGGTCGGGCGGCTGGTGCTCATCGGGATCGGGTCCGTACTGGAGACCGCGCCCGGCGTGGCCGTCCACGATGCCCCCGGCTTCCCCGAGGAGGCACGGGCCTTCTCGCTCGGGCACTCCGCCGAACTCGACGTGCTCCGCGCCGCCGAGACGGAAATCGACTGGCTCGTCATCGCCCCGCCGCCGGTGATGCTGGACGACGAGTCCCCGAGGACCGGCCACTACCGGACGGGCGGTGAGCAGGTGATCGCCGACGGAGCCCCGTCCTTCTCCTACGCGGACCTGGCGGTCGCACTGATCGACGAGATCGAGACCCCGAAGCACGGACGCTCGATCACCGCGGTGGCCGGCTGACGGGGCGGCCGAGGATCGCGGCGACCTCCGCCCGTTCCACTTGGGCCGGTTCGATCTCGTCGCTGAGCCAGGCGCCGGAGCCGGCGTTCTTGTCGGCCTCCTCGACTTCGCCGGCCGTTATCGACATGACGAACCTCCTCCTGCCGCGAGCCACTGGTACCACTCAAGGTGCCAGTGGTTCTTCATGCGTGCGGCCCCCGCGCTGTCAGCCCCGCCCGGTACCGTCACGGCCATGTCCACCATGTCCTCCACGACATCGTCCACACCGAACATGGCCGTCCTGGAAGGCGTACTCGAACGCATCACGTACGCCAACGAGGAGAACGGGTACACGGTCGCGCGCGTCGACACGGGGCGGGGGAGCAACGACCTGCTCACCGTCGTCGGGTCGCTGCTCGGGGCGCAGCCCGGCGAGTCGCTGCGGATGGAGGGGCGCTGGAGTTCCCACTCGCAGTACGGCAAGCAGTTCACCGTCGAGAACTACACGACGGTCCTCCCCGCCACCATCCAGGGCATCCGCCGCTACCTCGGCTCCGGGCTGATCAAGGGCATCGGCCCGGTCATGGCCGACCGGATCACCACGCACTTCGGCGTGGACACCCTCGACATCATCGAGCAGCAGCCGAAGCGCCTGGTCGAGGTCCCCGGGCTCGGGCCGAAGCGGACGAAGATGATCGCCGCCGCGTGGGAGGAGCAGAAGGCGATCAAGGAGGTCATGATCTTCCTCCAGAGCGTCGGTGTCTCGACCTCCATCGCCGTCCGTATCTACAAGAAGTACGAGGACGCCTCGATCTCCGTCGTGAAGAACCAGCCCTACCGGCTGGCCGCCGACGTCTGGGGCATCGGCTTCCTCACCGCTGACCGGATCGCGCAGGCCGTCGGCATTCCGCACGACAGCCCGGAACGGGTCAAGGCCGGACTGCAGTACGCGTTGTCGCAGTCCAGCGATCAGGGGCACTGCTTCCTGCCCGAGGAGCGGCTCATCGCGGACGCGGTCAAGCTCCTCCAGGTCGACACCGGGCTCGTCATCGAGTGCCTGGCCGAGCTCGCCGCGGAGCCGGAGGGTGTCGTACGGGAGAAGGTGCCCTCGCCCGAGGGCGGTGAGCCGGTCACGGCCGTCTACCTGGTGCCGTTCCACCGGGCCGAGATCTCCCTCGCCTCGCAGGTGCGGAGGCTGTTGCGGACGCCGGAGGAGCGGATGCCGGCCTTCGGCGACGTGGACTGGGACGCCGCGTTGAAGTGGCTCGCGGGGCGTACCGGCGCGACGCTGGCACCCGAGCAGGAGGCCGCGGTGCGGCTCGCGCTCAGCCGGAAGGTGGCCGTGCTGACCGGAGGGCCCGGCTGCGGCAAGTCGTTCACCGTCCGGTCGATCGTGGAGCTGGCCCGTGCGAAGAAGGCGAAAGTGGTGCTGGCCGCGCCGACCGGCCGGGCGGCCAAGCGGCTCTCCGAGCTGACCGGGGCCGAGGCCTCCACCGTGCACCGGCTGCTTGAACTGAAGCCGGGCGGCGACGCGGCGTACGACCGGGACCGTCCGCTCGACGCCGATCTGGTCGTCGTCGACGAGGCGTCCATGCTCGATCTGCTGCTCGCCAACAAGCTGGTCAAGGCCGTGGCACCTGGTGCCCATCTGCTGCTCGTCGGCGATGTGGACCAGTTGCCCTCGGTCGGCGCGGGGGAGGTGCTGCGGGATCTCCTCGCCGACGGCAGCCCCGTTCCGGCGGTCCGGCTGACCACCATCTTCCGTCAGGCCCAGCAGTCCGGCGTCGTCACCAACGCCCACCGGATCAACTCCGGCCTGCCGCCCCTCACCCAGGGGCTCAGCGACTTCTTCCTCTTCGTGGAGGACGAGACGGAGGACGCGGGTGTGCTGGCGGTGGACGTCGCGGCCCGTCGTATCCCGGCCAAGTTCGGGCTGAATCCGCGCCGGGACGTGCAGGTGCTCGCCCCGATGCACCGCGGACCGGCCGGGGCCGGTCATCTCAACGGGCTGCTCCAGCAGGCCATCACCCCGGGCCGCCCCGATCTGCCGGAGAAGCGGTTCGGCGGCCGGGTGTTCCGTGTCGGCGACAAGGTCACCCAGATCCGCAACAACTACGACAAGGGGGAGAACGGTGTCTTCAACGGGACCGTCGGTGTCGTCACCGCCCTTGACCTGGACGAACAGAAGCTGAGCGTGCTCACGGACGAGGACGAGGAGATCAGTTACGACTTCGACGAGCTCGACGAGCTGTCCCACGCGTACGCCATGACGATCCATCGCTCCCAGGGCAGCGAGTACCCGGCCGTCGTCATCCCCGTGACGAAGAGCGCCTGGATGATGCTCCAGCGAAACCTGCTGTACACGGCCGTGACGAGGGCCAAGAAGCTCGTCGTGCTGGTCGGTTCCCGGCAGGCGATCGGTCAGGCGGTCCGCACGGTTTCCGCAGGCAGACGCTGTACGGCGCTGGATCACCGGCTGCGCGGAGGCACCGAAGGAGGATCCTCGGAAAAAATGATCGATCAAATCGGTGGGAAACATCACGCGGGTCTTCCGCAACCGCAGTCAAGGGGGCAGGATGAATAAGTTCGCGGCACTCAGTGCCGCGAGTAGGTCCAATGGACGACCCCGAGTGCACTCTCCTGAGCCAAATGGGGGAGGGTGGAGACAGTCAGGGAACCTCGAAGAAGAGGCACTACGTCGGTGAGGGATGACGTGAGCGAGCACACCAGTAACGCTGTAGTACTGCGGTACGGCGATGACGAGTACACCTACCCGGTGATCGACAGCACCGTCGGCGACAAGGGCTTCGACATCGGGAAGCTCCGGGCGAACACCGGTCTGGTGACGCTGGACAGCGGATACGGCAACACCGCTGCCTATAAATCGGCCATCACCTATCTCGATGGCGAGCAGGGCATCCTGCGGTACCGCGGCTACCCCATCGAGCAGCTCGCCGAGCAGTCGACGTTCCTTGAGGTCGCGTACACGCTCATCAACGGTGAGCTTCCGAATGTCGATGAGCTGTCGGCCTTCAAGAACGAGATCACCCAGCACACGCTGCTGCACGAGGACGTCAAGCGGTTCTTCGACGGCTTCCCGCGCGACGCCCACCCGATGGCCATGCTGTCGTCGGTCGTCAGCGCGCTGTCCACGTTCTACCAGGACAGCCACAACCCGTTCGACGAGGAGCAGCGTCACCTCTCGACGATCCGGCTGCTGGCCAAGCTGCCGACCATCGCGGCGTACGCGTACAAGAAGTCGATCGGTCACCCGTTCGTCTACCCGCGCAACGACCTCGGCTACGTCGAGAACTTCCTGCGGATGACCTTCTCGGTCCCCGCCCAGGAGTACGTGCCGGACCCGGTCGTCGTCTCGGCGCTGGAGAAGCTGCTCATCCTGCACGCGGACCACGAGCAGAACTGTTCGACCTCCACCGTGCGTCTGGTCGGTTCCTCGCAGGCGAACATGTTCGCCTCGATCTCCGCCGGCATCTCGGCCCTGTGGGGCCCGCTGCACGGTGGCGCCAACCAGTCGGTCCTGGAGATGCTCGAGGGCATCCAGGCCAACGGCGGCGACGTCGACAGCTTCATCCAGAAGGTGAAGAACAAGGAGGACGGCGTCCGCCTGATGGGCTTCGGCCACCGGGTGTACAAGTCCTTCGACCCGCGCGCCAAGATCATCAAGGCCGCGGCCCACGACGTGCTGTCCTCGCTCGGCAAGTCCGACGAGCTGCTCGACATCGCGCTCAAGCTGGAGGAGCACGCGCTCAACGACGAGTACTTCGTCTCGCGCAACCTCTACCCCAACGTGGACTTCTACACCGGTCTGATCTACCGGGCCATGGGCTTCCCGAGCGAGATGTTCACCGTGCTCTTCGCGATCGGCCGCCTTCCGGGCTGGATCGCCCAGTGGCACGAGATGATCAAGGAGCCGGGTTCGCGCATCGGCCGCCCGCGCCAGATCTACACCGGCGAGGTCCTGCGCGACTTCGTCCCGGTCGAGGGTCGCTGACCCCCGCACCACCCCCGCACCACCCCGGCCCTCCGGGCCGGCTGCCTTCGCCCCGACTGCCGCGCTTTCGCACAGAGCGCGGTGTCCGGGGCGATTTGCTTGCCCGGAGCGTGCCTCACCACACCTGCTCGCGCCGTCGGTACGGGCCGCCTGTGCCGACGGCGACGGGAGGAAGCGGCCGTCCGTGCGGGATACGGGAGGAGCGTGCCGTCCGTCCGGGAGCGCTCCCCTGGAAAAGCGAGAAGCGCCTCGCCGTCGATCCCCCCACGGGCCGACAGCGAGGCGCTTCCCATATCCCGGAGCGGATTCCCCCCACGGGATCCGGCCGGGCGTTCAGTGGGAGCCGAAGCTCCTGGGTTCCTCGGGTACTGCTCGGTGCTGCGCTTTTCCTCGTACTGCGTACTGCGGTCTGCCGGGGCACGTACCGACGGGAGGGCCGCTCAAAGCTCCCCGGTGCACGTCCCCCGGCCCACGCTTGCCCGGAGCATCCCCCAAGACCCTCCGTCGGACGTCCCCCAAGACATCCTTTGGCATCGCACTCTTAGACTCACGAACCCACCGAATGGTTACCCCTGAACCGGTGTGATCTAGGTCTCTTTGTGGAAGTTACGTGAAGGACCGCAGGCGCAGGCTGTTCGTCACGACGAAGACCGAGGAGAAGGCCATCGCCGCTCCCGCAATCATAGGGTTGAGCAGGCCAAATGCCGCAAGGGGTAGAGCCGCAACGTTATAGCCGAATGCCCAGAAAAGGTTGCCCCTGATGGTGGCCAGGGTGCGCCGGGAGAGCCGGATGGCATCAGCGGCCACCTTGAGATCTCCACGAACGAGGGTCAGATCGCTCGCCTCGATCGCGGCGTCCGTGCCGGTTCCCATCGCCAGACCGAGGTCGGCGGTGGCCAGCGCCGCCGCGTCGTTGACCCCGTCGCCGACCATCGCGACCGCTCGCCCCTGAGCCTGCAACCGCTCGATGACGTGCGCCTTCTCCTCGGGCAGCACCTCGGCGCGGACCTCGTCGATCCCGACCGCGCGGGCCACCGCCTCCGCCACGGCCCGGTTGTCGCCGGTCAGCAGGATCGGTTTCAGGCCGAGCGCGCGCAGCCGCCTGATCGCCTCCGCGCTGGTGTCCTTGACCGCGTCGGCGACCTCGAGGACGCCGCGCGCCTCGCCGTCCCAGGCGACCGCGATCGCGGTACGGCCCTGGGCGGCCGCCTCCGTCATCGCGGCGGCGAGTGCGTCGGGGAAGTCGATTCCGGCGTCGGTGAGCAGCCGGGGGCGGCCGACGAGGACGGTGTGGCCTTCGACGGTGCCCTGGACGCCGAGGCCGGGGATGTTGGTGAAGTCCTCGGGGGTGGGGAGGGGTGCTCCGGTGTGTTGGGCGGCTCCGGTGGCGACGGCCTGGGCGATGGGGTGTTCGGAGGCGTGTTCCAGGGCGCCGGCGAGTCGCAGGACGTCGGTCTCGGTGACGCCGTCGGCGGTGTGGACGGTCTGGAGGGTCATCCTGCCGGTGGTGACGG